>JAIOHN010000044.1 GCA_019912985.1 Anaerolineae bacterium
AGTAGGTGCGCATCAGGTCGATATTAAAATACAGGTCAAGCGGTTGATTGGTTTTTGGGTGGGTACTGCTCAAAATGTCGAAATTATTGCCGTTTTTATGTTCCTTGCGCTGCATGTGAACCGGCAGCCCCAGCACAGCCATCACCGCATACTCTTCGCGAATGCTGATCACCTGGAAGGCAGTTTCAGGCGTGCGGCCATCCACTGTGATAATCGAATCGAGCAGGCCGCGCATGAAACGCTGGTGATACTCGGCACGGTGGGTCTGTTTATTCTGGTGATAAAACTGGAAAGCAACGGCATGGGCTTCAATATCGAGATAATCATCTTGCAGTGCCTGCTGCAATCCCATGCCAATCTTCTCGACGCTGTCCTGCTGGATGGCGGCGCGCACTTTGGCGGGGGTGTTCACGCCATTGATATAGGGGTTGAAAAGGGGAGATTGAACATAAGCCATGCGCAGCGCCAGGAAATCGGCTTTTTCCGGGTCACGTTTTGCGGCTTCTAACAAGATTTCGTATTCATCCATCAGATATTCTCCAGTGAATGCATCGTTGCAGTCAGTTGTTCTAGCGTAGGACAAACTGGAAGCAGTGTGTCCCCCATGATTGGGGGGATGCGGATGGAGAATATGTTCGTGATGGAGAGAAATTTGCAGCGAGCTGTAGAGATTGTTTACATCACAGAATTACGATTACTGGAACTGTAATCACTGCTTTTCATTGAATTGATTCTCTTCTTGTTTTCAACGTACTGCATTTTCAGGGCGAGTTCAACAATCAACACTAGTTCTACGAAACTAATGCCCGTTAAATGTTCAAGGATTACCAGCAAAGTTGCGGTGACAGCGATCAAGGTCAACTCGATACGCTGATAACGCTTCTGTTCTAGTGTTGACGAGAAATAATTACGATTATCAGAAGTGAAACTTATGCTGTTGGGAAGATTGGTTATCCGGCGTTCAAATTGTTCGCAACCCATTGGATGAGAAAAATGCCACCCGCGCCAATCGCCAGCACCAGCCCCGTGACCAGAAGGTAGGTGGCGATTTTCACCAGCCGTCCGATCTGGCGCAGACTGAAGCGCAGCGCAATGAAAGCTGCCGCGCCAGCGATGATGACCAGGGGCGCAGTCCACATCGGCCAGTCGTTTTGCAGGACATACACCCAGCCCACCCAGGCAACCAGGCCGAGAATGCCGCCTACGATAGCATCCACCACCTGCCCGCGATTGGGCTGGCGTAGTAGATAAACCACAATAAAACTCAGCAGCCCGGCCATAAAAATGGTGTTACCCAGGATTTCGGCGACGACATCCTGCCAGTTGACCTGCTGGTTGTCGGTAATGGCCGTCAGCCCGGCGAAAAAGCTGGCGGCTGCGATCTGCCAGAATCCTTCAGGCATCTTGCCGCGCATCCCAAAGTAGATGGCACGCAGCAGCGCCGCTGCCGGCAAAAAATACTGCCCGCCCAACTGTAAAATGCTCGCAATTGTTTCCTGGCTAATTTCCATATCGTTTTACCTTGCATGAAAGATTACAGGTGAACATGATTCATTATGCACCTGTTTTGTGTTTCTTTGCTTGTGATTAACCCAGCGCCTGCCTGACGTTTCATCACCGCCCCGTAGATGCTGGCGAAGGCAGGGAGCGACTTTGTATAATCCTGATATGGATACCACGACAGGACCGAGAGCATGGTTGATCGACGGGTAAAGCGCACACGTCAACTGCTGCGCGATGCATTGATGGAATTGATTCTGGAAAAGGGCTACGATGCGGTGACCGTGCAGGATGTGACGGATCGGGCCAATCTGGGGCGTGCCACATTTTACTTGCACTACCGGGATAAAGAGGATTTGCTGACCACCAGCCTGGAAGAGATCTACGATGACCTGGTGGAGCGGATGGAGCCTGTGAGCTGGGAACGCCTGCTTTCCAACCAGCAGTCGCCGAGTAAGGTTGCGTTTGAACATGCGGCTGAAAATCGCGATTTGTATCTGGTGCTGCTGCGCGGCCAGGGGGCGGGGACTCTCACCCTCAAGATTCGCCAGTATTTAGCCAACACCATCCAGCAGCAAATGCAGGTGTTGGCTGATGACAGTACCATCCCGCTTGAACTCTTAAGCAACCATATCGCGGGTTCATTGGTGGCGATGCTTAGCTGGTGGCTGGAAAATGATACGCCGCACTCTGCCGACTATATGGCGCAGATTTTTTCGCAGTTGGTGATGTCTGGTGTGATGTCTACTTTACCCACCGATTAAGCGATTAAGCCCGGTCGCGGTGGGCTTCCATATAGGTCTTCAGGCTCTCAAGTGACTTCTGGATCTGCCCATTTAACGCACTGAGGACAAAAGGCCGTGCCCAGAAATACATCCACGGAATGCGCACATCTATAATTTCCGTCAGTTCCACACCCCCGGTGGCATGATTGAACTTAAGCGTGGAACGAAAGGGATAGCCGCCCATCACGCCGGTGTAGGCGATGGTCTGATTCGGGCTGTAATCAACGACATCGGCATTGACAAATGCCATACGCCCCATCAGGCGACGCTTTCCAACGATCATTTCCCCCAGGCGCAGTTGACCGCTGCGCTCCATCGAGACAGAGCTAGGCTGCCACTTGCTGTTATTGCTGAAATCGGACACGAATTTAAACACATCCGTGACTGAACGATTGATGCTGACTTTGTGTTGAAGCGTAGGCATAGGTCTAAAACTTTAATTTAGCCGATAAGGTCACTGATCATAACATATCTTATAGGCGCACGCCTATTTTCAGTCATCCTAATCAGGGCAATCACGTTAAATCTGAGCAGCATAAAAGCATCATCCGGCTAACTTTCGCTTGCCATGCCATAGATTTTTCAACTTCTACCCCCACGATCCGCTCCACTGACAACCGCGCACACCGCAACAATTAGCATATCAATGGGTGTATATAGAAAACAAAAGTGGCAGTTCACACTGCCACTCAGTCTGTCTCAGTATTCAACTTGGTGATGGGTACGCTGGATGATGCCTGATGCTATTTATCCTGCGCAAGCACCATGACGTTGCCACTGTTATCCTTGAAGACCGCTTCGATAATCCCATACGGGCGATCAGTAGGAGGTTGCACAAACTCCACACCCTGGGCCTTAAATGTCTCGTAAGTTTTCTGACAATCGTCGGTTTTCCAGGGGCCGCTGCCAAGCTTGCCTGCTTCTACAAGTTTGGTCAGATGATCCACATCCTCTTGCGTAAGCGCGTGGCTTGCTTTCAGCGCCGCCAGTTGAAATTCAATGTCTGGCTGGTCTTTCAAGCCGACTGTCAGCCAGCGATAATCGCCATTGGTGTAATCGGCGCGAATTTCAAAACCGAGCTTTTCCGTATAAAAACGTAACGCCTCATTCTGATCCTTGACCCAAATGGTTGCGACCGAAAGTCTGGTTATCATCACTTATTGCCTCCTTGGTATACGACGAAATCATAACGCATTTGTGCTATAGCGACTTCTCGAAAATTGCTCTATTTCAAAGATCTGGCTGATCTTCGATACCGTGGAGTAAGCATTCACAAAGTGGGATATAGCCAGGTTTTGGTGTGGGTCGGCTGCTCATGCGGTAAGCGCTGGGAGATAGCCCGGCCACTTTGCGAAACAAGATGCTGAATGATCCCAGACTTTCATAACCCACTGCCACGCAAATCTCCGTGATGCTGAGATCGGAGTTCCGCAGGAGTTCTTTGGCCCTGTCAATACGCTGCCCCACCAGGTATTGATGTGGGGTTTGTTTATAGGCATGCCTGAATGTCCGGATCAGGTAATAAGGTGAGAGAGCTACCTCACGACTCAAATCCTCGATGGTAATCGGGGTGTCGTAGCGACGATCCAGCAATAGGCGCGCGAGACGAACCTGCTTATGCGGACTCAGGCGTGCAGAGGCCTTCGGATTGTGAAATTGTTCGATCATTTACCACTTCATCTCATTGTTTTCTGGCTCTGGTTTTCAGCCACTTGTCAAGCAGTGCCAAAATTTCGGTGACGAATATTCAGAACCTCAACGACTTTATTATATCGGTTGATGTTCGCTGCGGAGATATTGCGCCGTGTACGATGTTTCGACGTTCAGCAGGTCTTTGGGCGTACCTTCAAACAGGATTTGCCCGCCTTTGTGTCCGCCTTCTGGACCCATATCAATAATCCAATCGGCATTTTTGATAATGTCGCCATTGTGTTCAATCACAATGACTGTGTTGCCGTTGTCCACGATCCGATTGATGACTGCCAGCAGGTGAGAAATATCGGACATATGCAGCCCCGTGGTTGGCTCGTCCATCACATAGACACTGCCTTCTTTGTGGAGTTCGCTGGCTAACTTAATTCGCTGACATTCACCACCGGAAAGGGTGCTTAGAGGTTGGCCGAGCGAGAGATAATTCAGCCCGACATCGCTCATGGCTTGCAGCGTATTCAGAATTTTCTTGTTGGTGAAGTAACCCAGTGCTTCCTCAACAGTCATGCTGAGGACATCGGCAATCGACTTGCCATTCAATTTGTATTCGAGAACCTCATCTTTGAAGCGTTTTCCTTCGCAGACATCGCAGGGTATCTTGGCTTCATCAAGGAAAGCGAGGCTCACGTAAACCACCCCCAGACCCTGACAATTCTCACACGCCCCTTTGGAATTGAAGCTAAACAGAGAATTGCTCACATTATTGGCTTTGGCGAAGTCTTTGCGGATTTCATCCATGATCCCGGTATAGGTCGCTGGCGTGGACCGACTATTCGCGCCAACTTCCGCCTGGTCAATCACAATCGCGTCGGGATGTTGGCGCAGCAGGGTTTCATTAATCAGAGACGACTTTCCCGACCCTGCGACCCCAGTGATGACGGTCAAAACACTCGTTGGAATATCGACATTGAGATTTCGCAGGTTGTTGACTTTCGCATTCTTGATAGATAGCTTCCCCTCAGGTTCACGGAACATCTCTTTAAGGCGCATCGAATGAAGCATATGTGTTCCAGTGAGGGTATCAGTATTCATCAAGCCATCGAATGAACCTTCATAAACGACTGTGCCGCCGTGTGTTCCTGCCAGTGGGCCGACATCGACAATGTGGTCGGCGACTTTGATGACATCGGGGTCATGCTCCACGACGAGAATGGTGTTCCCCTTATCGCGGAGCTTTTGGAGCAAGTCATTCAGGCGATGGACATCACGCGGATGCAGACCGATGCTTGGCTCATCGAAGATGTACATCACGTCCGTTAAGCTGCTGCTCAGATGCTTGACGATTTTCACCCGCTGCGATTCACCACCGGATAACGTATCGGTTTCGCGATTCAGGCTGAGATATTCCAGGCCAATGTCGACCAGATGTTGAAGTCGCTCGACCAAAGTTTCGATCATGGATTGCGCGGTCGGGTCATCAATTTCGCGGATGACATTCACGAGGTCGCCGACTTCCATTGCAGCGAGTTCGGCGATGTTGTAGCCGTTAATCTTGCAACTGAGGGCCGTTTGGCTGAGGCGTGTGCCTTTGCAGGCGCGGCAGGGGCCTGTTGTGATATAGGGTTCCACTTGTTTTTGAGTGCGCTCCGACATCGTCTTGACATCGGTGGTGATATATTTGCGCGTGAACTTGGCGATAATGCCTTCAAAGGTGATGTTGATGGAATTCCCGGCAAATTCTGTTTTTACTTTGAGCGGCGGGCTGTAGAGCAGGCGCTCCATTTCCTCTTCGGTGTAATCTTCAAGTTTTTTGTCGTTGTCGAATAATCCGGATTGTGTCAGGAAATTCCAATCCCATTTGCCAATAGCATAGGTGCCGAACAAAATCGCGCCTTCATTCAGTGACTTGGACATATCGAGAAATTTATCCAAATCAACACCTATTTTGCGACCAATTCCATTACATTCTGGACACATCCCCTGCGGGTCATTAAATGAAAAAACGTTGTAATGACCCACATAAGGCTGACCAATCTTGGAGAAGAGCAACCGTAAGACCGTATAAATATCGGTGATAGTGCCAACCGTCGAGTGGGAACCGCCGCCCATGCGTTTCTGGTCAACCACAATCGGCATACTCAAGTTTTCAATCGAATCAGCGTCCGGTTGCGCGTAGCGGGGGAGAAAGTTCCGCACGAACATACTGAAGTTTTCGTAGAGCTGGCGTTGTGCTTCAGAGGCAATCGTGTCAAATACGATGGAGGATTTACCCGAACCGGATACACCCGTGAAAATCGTGATTTTGCGTTTTGGAATTCGCAGCGAGATATTTTTGAGATTGTTCTCACGAGCGCCATGCAATTCAATGAATTCTTGAATCATTTTTTACTCCATTGATCAAATGCGGATGGTGATGGGACAGTATGGGTAAAATAGAATTGGATGGGTGAATGAGTCATCAACTGATGGTCTCATTCAGGCGTTTTCCGGCAGATTGAGTTATTTGAGAGATGATTTGCAGGCAGCACCAATCCCCTGCGTAATTTAGTTGTACACCTGTTCTATCGAGAGCCTAAAGATAATCCTTATTGTTCCAAAAGTCAAGCGGTTTCATGGGGTGAAAAGCGGCTCGTGGCCTGACATTGCACGCAGGACGATGGCATCAAATCAAAATCTCAAACCAGCTTGAAAAGTGCCATGAACGATGGCGAGTGAAGCCCCACTTTGCAGTGCTTCTCCAACTGTTTCCAGATGGGTGAAACCAGTTAGCAAAGGCAAAGCCAAATCATTTTGATGCATCCTTAATCTCTCTGTTGATGGGCCTATGTCATAATGAAAAAACAAGAACCCCCTTCGTGGGGGGTATTCCATGATTGAGACTTCATAAAATAGCATCAAGTGTTGAAGCGGTAAGCAGGTACCTCTTATATGATTGAAACCCATGATTTAACGAAGCTATTTGGCGATTTTATGGCGGTTGACCATGTCACGTTGAATGTCTCGGCAGGGTCCGTGCTGGCACTGCTGGGGCCAAATGGGGCTGGAAAAACCACCAGTGTTCGGATGATGACCTCGATTCTGGCACCGACCTCCGGCCAGGCCTGGATCGCCGGGTATAACGTCGTCGAGCAGCCCGAAAAGGTGCGCGCGCATGTCGGTGTACTGACTGAGCAGCACGGATTGTATGAACGCATGAAAGCACTGGAATATCTTGATTTTTTTGGCCGTGTTTATCATTTGCCAGCGGATGTGCGGCGTAAAAATACGCTGGCATTGATGGAACGCTTCGGCCTGTCTTCGGCGCTGGATAAGCGGTTGGGCCAGTACTCGAAAGGGATGAAACAGAAGCTGGCATTGGTGCGAGCGATGCTGCATAACCCGCCCGTGCTGTTGCTGGACGAACCTACCTCAGCGATGGACCCGCAGAGTGCCAAACAGGTGCGTGATGCGATTGTCGAACTCCAGCATGACGAACGCACTTTTCTGATTACCACACACAATCTGACGGAAGCACAGGCCCTGGCAGATCGCATCGCCGTGATTCGACACGGGCGCATTATCGCCAACGGCACGTTTGAGGAACTGGCGCGGCAGTTCGTGGGTGACCCGTTGATGGAACTGCGGGTGAATCGCACCTTGAACGGGCTGGCAAAGGACATCGGCGACATGGTGCAGGTCGAAGAGACAGGCACTGATTGGCTGCGTTACCGGGTGGTTGACCCTCAGATCACCAATCCACTGCTGCTGCACCGTGTCTCGGAACTCGGCATCGGGGTGGTGACGCTGTCGCCCGTATCACAGACACTGGAAGATGTTTATTTGCAGGTCGTCCAGGCGGATGAAGCGCAGGAGAAAAATAATGGCAACCAGCACTAGACTGCCGGAGATGGATTATGCCGCGACAGGCTGGCGGACGACCCTCAGCAATGCGCTGATTGTGACGCGGCGTGAGGTGCGGGACAGCTTTCGAGATTGGCGCATCCTCGGTCCGATCCTTATCCTGACATTTTTCTTTCCGTTTCTCGCTCAGGATGTCGCCGGGCGCTTCTCCAATTTCGTAGCCGACTATGGCGCGGATATTGTGGCCGAACGTACGATCCCTTTCATGTTGATGATTATCGGCTTTTTCCCGATTTCAATTTCGCTGGTGATCGCGTTGGAGACATTCGTCGGCGAAAAAGAGCGGCTCAGCCTGGAGCCACTGCTCAGCACACCGCTGACCAATACCGAGCTTTATATTGGGAAAACCCTGGCGGCCATGATTCCGCCGTTGGTGGCGAGTTACGGTGGCATGTTCTTCTACCTGACACTGCTGCTGGCAGGCGAACTTGCCTGGCGGCCCCAGGCGATGCTGGTTGTTCAGGTTATTTTGCTGACCACTGTCCAGGCGTTGGTGATGGTGACTGGGGCCGTGGTGGTATCCAGCCAGACCACCAGCACGCGCGCGGCTAATCTGCTGGCAAGTTTCATCATCATCCCGATGGCGCTTCTGATTCAGGCCGAGAGCGTGATTATGTTCCTGGCACCGGACGCAGAATCGCCGTCCGGCATCAGCGCATTGTGGGCGATCATCGTCGGTATGTCGGTGGTGACGGTGCTGCTGCTTCGGGTGGGGAACAGTATTTTCAATCGCGAGGAGTTACTGGGGCGTACGAT
>JAIOHN010000422.1 GCA_019912985.1 Anaerolineae bacterium
GCCAATCCCACCAGCGCCGCCCCGCCGTAAAATAAGCTGGCGATCGCCACCACGAACAGGTAAATCGTCTCGGTTTTGATCTGCTGGTCGGGCAGCACCCATTTCAGCGCGTGGATCACCAGAAAGGCGATGAAGTTGAGCGCCACCACCGCCCCGCTCAAAAAGTTATCGAGCGAACCCTGGTAGCTGTCGATCACCGGCCCGACCTCCACGCCGTGCGGCGGTGGCTCCGGGGTAGTTTCCTGCGCCAGCAATGGCAGCGCCATCGCCAGCAGCAGACAGGCCAGGAATACAATCAAGATCACTTTCATGCTTGAATCTCCTTTTAGATAGACGATTGGATAACGGGTTTTTGAGGATATGCTTTGCTGTGGGGGATTAAAGGCCGTCGCGCAGGGCGTTGAGCTCGCCTTCCAGCCAGGCTACTTTGCGCGCCAGTGCCAGCAGCAGCGGATCGCTCCCGGTGAAATCCGCCGGGTCGAGATCCACGCTGCCTTTGTAATCGCGCCGTACCACTTGCAGACGCTGCTTGCGCTGGAGGATGGTCTGCTGCCGTGTTGAAAGCTGGGTGGGATCATGCGCGGCCACCAGCACCCGCGCCCGAATTACGTCCGCCGATGGGGTTTCGTCGCTCAGGTGCAGCGTCACATGACCGCTGCCCGTCGTAATGCCGATCACCTGCTCACCCAACGCCGCCCGCAGGCTTTCGTCCAGCGCTTCGGTGTTGACCACGCCTTTGCCATACTCGATCACGATGTCCTGCATCAGGAAACCTCCCTGGCCCAAAGCTGCGAATGAATGTCGAAATGGGCGGTCCCGGCCCCGGCATACAGCGTCCCGGTGCCGCCGCTGACTCGCCACTGAAGTCGGAAGCTGTGCGCCCCCGCATTGATCCCGGTCAGCAGCCGCACGAACGAGAACGTCACCGCCGATTGCGTAGACGTGCGGCGGCAGGCGATCACGCCATCATCACCGCCCTGGCGCACGTTATCCAGCGCAATATCGAAGAAAATCGACTGGTCGTTGGCCGGGGCGCAAACCCCGTGAAAGCCCACCAGCACATCCCCGCCCGCAGTCGTGATGGTAATCGACAGGTTGCTGGCGTCCACATTGACCCAACCGGTCGCCGTCGTCTGGTAATCACTCCCCTCATTCAGTTGGTAATTGCCACTGGGCGGGGTCTTCAAAAACTCCAGGTTATCTCGAAGCTGCTCATTCAAGTCGTTGGCAGTGACCAACTAGATGCTAAACTGTGCAATGACCTTATATCTCCTAGCGATTGTGTTAATTGTTAGAGCAGCAGACCAATGCTATGCTTTTATTAACACCACATCAAATGCAGGGGGATCGAAAATGCTTAAAAAATTACTTTTTGTAATGACAATCATGTTATTCGCCTGTTCACCTCAGACTGGTAGTGAGCAGAATGCATTACCGACGCTCGCTGTATTAGACGAACTTCCGCCCACATCAACCCCACCACCAAGCAGAACACCGTTACCAACCAACACACCGTTACCAACCAACACACCATTACCAACCAACACACCAGAGCCAACGATCGACATTGAAGCATTGCTTGCTATGACACTGACCACGATCGCTAAGCAGGTCACCGCGACTCCTACGGTTGACCTTGACGCACTGGCGACTGATATTGCCGTGTCATCTGCATTGACCGAAATGGCACAGCCTACGGCCACTATTACAAATACGCCAGCGCCTACGCTCACCTTGACACCAATATCAGGGTTGTTCGCCGAAGTTAGCTATGTAGAACCTTCGATTTATATCGTAGTTGACGATGTTGACGTTAGAGCCTGCGAGAGGGTGATATGCAATATTCAAGATGATCTCAAGCCAGGAGACACCGTGACTGTAAAGGGGACTATAGAAGGGTCTGACTGGAGGAACAGTACAATCTGGTATTGGGTTGAATATGAGGGGCGTGGGTTATTAGGGGGTGCAGTTAGAAGGGAAGGATTTATCCATAGTTCTTTCCTTTCACCAGACCCCAACAATGAGACTTCCGATCAAGCTACCGACAATGTACATACCATACAATCTACAACTTACCATGCGACCAGCGGAGTCAACGTTCGCTCATGTGCCAGCACTAGTTGTGAACAGCTTGGGCAGTTGATCAATGGTGCTGGGGTCACTGTAACTGGTACGATCAACGGCGACAGCGTGAATGCCGGAAATTCGACATGGTATCGGATCGACTACGGCGGCAGGGAAGGTTATGTTTACAGTTCTTTTCTTGCCCTAGGTGCCCCACCTATAGCACAACCTGTTTCAACTGTTCCACCAGTTCAATCACAACCGATTGTTCCAATTTCCCCGCCTGGAGCGGGTGGCTACACTTGTAATTGCAGCAAAACGTGCACACAAATCACTACATGTGATGAAGCATACTTTCAACTGAATAACTGCGGATGCTCAGAGCGTGATAACGATTCAGATGGTGTTCCATGTGAATCACTTTGCCCTGGTGGTTAAATAGCTAAAATTCGCCAGACGATACAGATAAAGCAAATACTACTCATCTTTACTTCGGTCTCCGCCCGTTTCAACTTCATAAGCTGAGACGGGCTTCCCCGTTTTTTCAATGAGCTTCTCGGTAAGATAAAGTCGAATTAAACCGGATAGCGTTGCGCCAGATTTGCGCGCTTGGTCCTTTAAGTCTGCTTCCATTTCATCAGTCACAGTGAAGATAATTCGTGGCATCTTTATACTTCCTTATTGACAGCACATGCTATCACATGCTACTATGTATATGATAGCAAATGATAGCATATCAATAGTGAAGAGGATTTGCAAATGGCACTATCCAACCCGTACAGCCAGCTTTGGCCCGAGCCGGAACCCGGCGACCAATTACCACCGAAACAGCCGGACTTAGAACCCGGCGATCATGTCATACTTTACCTGGCCGGGGTGCCGGTAAAGGGTCGTATCCGAAGTTTCACTTCACGTTTCGGGATTGCACTGGTAATCCCGGATCAAAGTCCAAAATGGCGGGCCATTCCGGCCTATCCCCATGAGCTGACTCTATTGGAAAAAGCAGCAAGCGCGCAGGTTTAACCCCACGCGCTCACTCACTCGTATGCAGGCCGTGGCGACTTGCCGGAAGACACGGCCTTACACAACAGGATTATATCATGAACACGACCCTACCTTGTTCCCATTGCAATGCCCCGGCAGCGATCGACCTTGAGCACAATACGATGCATTGCACCAACCGGAATTGCCCCCGGCATCACGAAGCCCCTATCGAATTGAGCGAGACAGACCGGCAGCTGGTCACTCTGGCCGATCGACTGCTGCAATCCCCGCTGCGCGATCAGATCGTTGCGCTGGGTGATCTGGTCTCTCGCAACAACCCCGGCACCAGTCCCAGTTGGCAGCGCTTCTATGAAGCCTTGACCGCACACTGGGATGTTTACGAGCCATTTTGCAAAACGCACACTGAAGCCGAGATCATCCAGTTCGATAAAGACCTCGCGAAGACCGTGTACCTCAACTGGAAAACCCGCGATGCCATCCGTAGCTGAACTTCTGGGCACGCGCAGTCACGTGACACACGTCGTAATTGGCAAGGGCATCCTCTGGGTGTTTTCGACCCGTCGCCGGATCGCCCAAATCAAACCGGATGATGAGCGCCATGCGCAGATCATCGTCGCCGTTCAATCCTGGCATTGCGAGAGCGATGTCGTCACCGCTTCGAAAATCTACTGGGCAAAGGAACCCCGCTATGTTGGCTACAAATAAGAGTACGAATCCCCGGGCGACACGGGTAGTTTGCCGGGCGCGTAAAGGCGGCAGCGGCCTGGAACTGTTTGACTTCTTCGAGCAGAAGGTGATCGCCGTCATCAGCACCCCGGATCCAGCCGACGCCTGGGCAGTGCGCAGCATTCTTGACATCTGGATGAAGTCAGTTTACGAGCTTGAGTTGGCACAGATCACAAATGGCAACCTCAAGCAGGAACTGGAACGGATGAAACCCGCCCGGCAAATGATTCCGCTCGCAAAGGCAGCGGAATATGCTGGGGTTAGTTCATCCACCATGCGCGCCTGGGTTAGACGCGGTGCCGTCCACGGCATGAAAACCACGAATGGCCGCTGGTTGGTGGATCAAAACACGGTCCATCCTCGAAAGCCACGATCCAAATGAATACCTATGTCGTCACTCTTGAAATCTGCGGCATGACAGGCCAGGTGTTTTGGACACCTGGCTTCGGTTATTACACGCTCGATGGACGTGTCCCGTTGAGACGCAAATGCTCCCAAACACCAGGGGACAATAAAGAGAAAGGGTACTCCCATGACCGAGATGAACCCCGCAGTTGAAGCAATTCAACCACTAATCGACCGGCTCAACGCGGCGATCAGTCGCCTGGAAGCAGTGGGGAAACCTGCACCGACTCGCGGTTATGCCAGTGTGTTCCTCATTGACCTGCTGCGCGCGCACCACATGATGGTCATCGCCTCGCCGGGTCAGGGCTATTGCTGGATCCGTTATCACGCAGAAACTGACGACATCATCGAGCGAGGTCCCTTTATCAGCACCATTGATGACGCCTACAAGCTGGCCGTGAATCAAATCTGGTCGCAGATCGTGCCAGCAGAAACCCAGTTCGGCCCTGCCAATGGGGAACAGGTATAGCGATGAAGCGCATATACCTGATTTTGACGTTCGATGATGGTGAAGTGGCTGTGGCGACTGCCAATCAACCCGGTGGGGTGGCGGCACTCAAATTCGTGGGATACCGAGAATGCAGTGCTGAACTCTATCACCAAGCTCTCACCTTCCTGAAAAAGTACGAAGGTGACAACAGTCGCCCACGTTTTCAAGATTGGGTAGGGGAATGAGATGACTCGCACACTCGAAGACTACTACGCCATGCTTGAAGCCAAGCATATCACCATTAAGCCATCCGGGTTCACGGTCACAGATGAAGACATCCACCCCAAACTGCACAAGTTCCAGCGACATATCACTCGCTGGAGTCTGCACCTGGGCCGCGCGGCGATCTTCGCCGGGGTGGGCCTCGGAAAGACTTATATGCAGGTTGAGGCAGCCCGTCTCATTGCCGAGCATACCGGCGGGCAGGTGCTCATCCTGGCACCGCTCGGGGTCACTGAACAAACCATCGAGCTGGCCGCCACCGAACTTGGCGTGAAGATCATCTACAGCGAGAGCCAGGAACAACTAAACGATTTTATGCGGGTTCGGCGCGGCGAGGATGTGTTCGAGATCGACGAAAGCAACCGGCTGGTCATTACCAACTATGACCGGGTGCATCTTTTCGATGTGAGCCGCTTCGCCGGGGTGATCCTCGACGAATGCTTTGCCGCTGGAACACCCATTGATTGCGTCGACGAAGCCGGTCGTGTTTATCAAAACGCAATTGAGAATGTCCAAGTAGGCGACCGAATCATCAACGCCAGTGGTGTTGATATCGTCTCCGACATTCATAGAAGGGAAGTGCCATATGCAATCAAAGTCCGAGTCAACGGGACAGAAATCATCACCAGTCCTAACCACCCATTCTTCACACAGCGCGGATGGGTCGCAGCACAAGATCTCGAACCGCAAGACGTGCTTATATCCGTTCACGCGGCCATGCGAATGGTGCGGGAAGAAATTCACGATCAGTCATTCATGGCAGCGGACGAAACGTTTTTGCGATCGATCTTGCTCAGCGAAATGGCGGATGAGCCAACCAGAGTATGTTGCGAAAGTTCATACCCCGGA
>JAIOHN010000423.1 GCA_019912985.1 Anaerolineae bacterium
CCTTCGCGTACTCCATAATCATGTAGTCGAGCGAGTGCGCAGCGTCGAGCGGCTTGCCCTTATCGTCGAGGATTGCGCCATCAAAACAACGTCGCCCAGCGTTGTTCAGGATCATGCCAATCAGGTTGATCTTCACAGGTATTCTCCGTTTCCAGCGTCGCGCCCCTCAAACTGCATGGATGTCATTGCTCTGTTCTTCGTCCAGCGAATACCGGCCACCGCACTTCGGGCAGGCGACCAGCATGCAGTTCGTCGCACCGCAGCTTTGGCAAATGTCTTTCTCCGGGTACGGTACGGTTGCCCCGCAGGCGCCGCAGTACGACTCGCTCGTGCTGCCGCCATCGGTGCCCGTGTGCCCGCATTCATCGCAGCAGCGTTTCTCTGGTGTGTTGTCCATTCCGTTCATTCTTTCTCTCCGATTTTGGGACACGTGTAGTGGAGAAACGCCATCACCAGCATTGCCGCCGCATATGGGTTGCAAAAACCGCCGCTACCAAGCGTTGCGATGGCCATGTATCCAGTGAAGGCCCAAATAGCCCAACATTCCCATGCCCATCGTCTGCGCCCGAACTCGAACACTGTGCCAGTCGATGCATCAGGCTTCATCGTTTCGAACTTGGCCTCAAATTCCTGCTTCTCTCGAACGAAGGTCTCTGTGTCTCCATCCAGGGTTCTATAGATCACGACAATCAGTCCGTCGCGGGAATTCGTGCAGTCAGTTCCATACCCAAGGCAGGCATAGAGTTTCCCGGTCTTCTTGTTTCTGAAAATCGCGTTCATCCGCTCCATTCCTCGCCGCTCAGTTGGCCCGCTCGTCGTGCAAGACCCCGTCAAGCAGCCTGCCCGAGGCGCGTATCCCGACCCGACCCATCAGAAGCCATTTCGTCCCGCTGCGACCGAGCATCATGTCCGAATCCGCGTCGTTCCGGATTCCGCGCCCATCGGCCGCCACCCAGACCTGTTTCGGGGCATCGTTCGGTCTCCAGGTCCATTCCCCAGCCTGCTTGAGATTGAAAGGCTTTCCCGCGGCGGCGCATTGATCGCGCAGCATTCGAAACCACAGGGGATGGGTAGGCCGCGCCTTCTTGCCGGACTCGCCGCCGGCGACAACCCCGTCCAGTCCCGGCCAGATTTCCACCTTTGACCCTCTCCCGACTTCTCCGCCTCGAAGGGCATCGAATTGCCCCCCGGACAGGTTGATTTTCGTCAGATCGACAGGGCCGAGTAGGGGCTCGGCTGAGATCCAGCGAAATGCCGCGGGCGCGCGCAGCAGCATCGGAATTCGCAGGTCCGCCGCCTCCTGGTTCTCTACGCTGACCCCCAGGCGCACATTGGGTAAAGGCCATGGGCGCGGGCAAAATACTTCGCTGTAATGCGAATCTTCCGGAAGAATTTCAGACAATTCATTGTCGAGCCTGGAAATGCAAAATGCCGTAACCGACTCTTCTTCCTCCTCGGCGCGACGCTCGACCCATGAGAAAAACTCCAGCATGCGGTCGGCGCGCTTGGTAAGCACCTGCAAGTCGTGATCCGACACCGCCATGGCGCCGAAGACGGCGGCGATGAACTCGAAAGGCACCTCGGGGTGGAAGAGATCTGCGCGAGGGCAGACGAAAATCCGTCTGCGCTTCTTCCACCGGATGATCTGGTCAAGCTTCTCCGGATGGCAGCGCACGTCGTCGAACGACCGGCCGTAGAAGATCGACCGGGGATTCTTCGACCAGCGCTGTTGAACCTCGCGTTTCGCGTAGCAGTTCTTGCAGCCCGGACTCTCCGCGGTGCACCCGGTCACCGGGCTCCAGGTCGCATCGGTCCAGGAGATCTTGCTCTCAGTGCTCATTCCAGCCCATCCTGAATAGGACGATAGTGGGTGACGCCGGCCAGTTCGTGGCCGGCCTCGTCATGCCATTTCGAGCCGGACCTGAAACCCTCGTGCCAGCGCATTTCCCCGTCCGGATGAAGTCCTTTCGGCTGGTGCTTTTCGAACAGGCGCACCCTGGCCCACACCATGGCGTGCTTCGGCACGGACGGGTTCTTCGGATCGAAGGGGAGGGCATTGGCCAGCCCTTCCAGCCGTTGGCGGAGAAGACGGGCCTCGGCCTGCGCCGCGGCGTTCGAGGCCTGCTCGGCGCTCAATTGGCCCTGCAGGGCGTCCAGACGGACGCCGAGGGTCTTGGCATCCTCCGCTGCCTGTTCGAGCTTGCCCTGGAGCCGGAAAACATCTTCCTGGGCCTTTCCGGCTTGCTGTCGGTAGGCGTTCTCCCGAATTTTCAGGTCCTCGACTTCGCGCCGGCGGGCATCGAGCTCTTCCCGGTGCCGCTGGCGCATCTCGTCGGTCTGCTGCATGAGGTGGGCGCGCATGCCTTCCCACTGTTCCTGGTTCCGGGCCGCTTCCTGGCTCATGGACTGGATCTGGGCCTGATGCTCTGCCTCCTTGCGCGCGGCCTCTTCGCGCATGTCCGCCAGTCGGGATTCGGCCGACTGGCGTTGCCCCGTCTCGTTTGCAAGCCGGCTTTCCAGGTCGAGGATGCGCTCCCTGAGTTGGGCGCATTCCTGAACGGAGAGCTCGAGGCGGCGCGCCGTCTCCTGCGTTTGCTGCCTTGCCGCGGCCGCCTCCGCCCGGACCGCGGCGACCTCCTCAATGGCGGCAGCAACCTGGTTTTGCGCGTCCTCACGGGCTTCTTCAGCCGTCCTGGCCGCCTCCGCCAGCGCCAGTTTCCAGAGCGCGTCGGCGGCTTCCACGACCGAGGTGGGCATCCCGGGGAGGGTATAACGGTCACGGTAGTCCTGCCACAACGCGGCCCACCATTCGTTGATGTCGCCCTGCACATCCGTGTCGGATCCGCGCGTGTAGAACCTGCGCACTTCCCGCACCGTGGGCTTCACACCCAAGGTGCCAAGGTGTCCGCAGACGGCCCATACGGCGCTGCGGCGGTCCTTCTTGTCGAGATCGGCCAGCGCCTTGTCCATTTTCCCTCCCTCCATCAATATGTCCCCGGGGTCGCGAAGTTCTCGAAGCGCGTGTATTCCCCGAGGAAAGTCAGCCGGCTGGTGCCGATCGGACCGCTGCGCTGCTTGACGATGATGGCCTCGGCCGTCCCCTTGTCCGGGGTGTCCTGGTTATACACCTCGTCGCGATAAATCATGATGATCACGTCCGCATCCTGTTCTATCGCCCCGGATTCACGTAAATCGGACATGACCGGGCGCTTGTTGGGCCGCTGCTCCACGTTCCGGGAGAGCTGGGAGAGGGCGATGATCGGTACCGACAATTCCTTGGCCAGCGCCTTGACGGCGCGAGAGATGTCCGAGAGCTCCGTGGCGCGGTTCTCGCCATCGCGCACAGAGGACATCAGCTGCAGGTAGTCGATGACGATCAGGCCAAGCTGGCCACACTGCCGATAAAGTCGCCGGGCTCGGGCGCGCAGCTCGGTAGCGTTAAGTGCCGGCGTCTCGTCGATGTGGATGGGCGCCTCGTGCACCTTGCCGAGCGCGTAGGTCAGCCGTTGCCACTCGTCGTCGCTGAGACGCCCGGCGCGCAGCTTGTAGGAGTCGATCTTCCCGATCGAGGACAGGAAACGGAGCGCGAGCTGCGTTGCCGGCATTTCCATGCTGAATATGCCCACCGGCAATCCCGCCTGCAACGCCACGTGCTCGGCGACATTGAGTGCCATGGCAGTTTTCCCCATGCTCGGGCGTCCGGCGAGAATGATCAGGTCGCCGGGCTGCATGCCGCTCGTGCGCGTGTCCAGGTCGGCAAAACCGGTCGGAATGCCGGTGATGTCGCTGCCCCGATCGTACATCTCCTGGACGCGGTCGATCACTTTGCCGAGAATCGGCTGGATCGGCGAGAAGCCGTCGGAGCGCCGCAGCCCGGCATCCTTGATCTCGAAGACCTTGCTCTCGGCCTCGTCGAGCAGCTGTCTCGCTTCGCGGCCCTTCGGGGCAAGCGCCGTGGCCGCGATCTCGTCTCCCACGGCAACCAGTTTCCGGAGGATGGCACGCTCGCGCACGATCTCCGCATAGCGATGAATATTGGCGGCCGACGGCGTGTTGTTCGCTATCTCCCCAAGATAGGACATGCCCCCGGATTGCTCAGCTTCGCCGGATTTATCAAGCGATTCGAACACCGTCACGACATCGGCCGGACGGTTGAGATCGATCAGCTTGACGATGTGGCGGAAAATCCGCCTGTGATCGTCCCGGTAGAAGTCGCCTTCCGCCACCTGGTCGGCGATGCGGTCCCATGCGTTATTGTCGAGCAGGAGCCCGCCGAGCAGGGACTGCTCGGACTCTATGGAGTGGGGCGGCAGTTTGATCTCCGGGGACACGGCCTCAGTCCGCACGGTCGAGGACGACGGGGAAGCCTGACATGGTGAGCATGAGCTTGTTCTGCTTTTCGCCCATCAGCTTCACCATGAGTTTCTCCGGTACCGCCTGGTTGCCCTTCTCGAGGGTGACCTCGTAGTTGCCTTCGGACACGTGCTTGATGCTCTTGATCTTGCAATCGAAGATCACGATCTGGCAGGTGTTGTCCTTTCGGAACTGGGCATAGGCCATGCCGTTCATGGTCCAGGTTCCGTACACCTTGTCGGCGCCGTCCCCGCAGCCGAAGAGTAGTGGGAGCAAAACGAACAGCCATGCGAGCTTTTTCACTGAAACCTCCTTTGTATGCAGCTTCCTAAAAACATTCCACCCGATTCCGTCCATGAGCCTTCGCCCGATAAAGGGCGGCGTCCGCAGCCTTGATCAGCCTCTTGTACTCTTCACCGCGCTGGGGCATCTCCGTGGCCACCCCGATGCTCACCGTAACGCATCCCCCGGCGACGGAATCGGGGTGTGGTATCGCCTGCGCAACGACCGCCGCTCCGATGCGCTTCGCAACCACCATGGCGCCGGGCATATCCGTGCCAGGCAGGACGGCGGCGAATTCCTCGCCGCCGTAACGAGCCACCAGATCGGCCGGCCGCATCACGGCGCCGCCGAGCGCCTTTGCGACCGTACGCAGGCATTCATCGCCCGCCTGATGGCCAAGGGCATCGTTGTAGCGCTTGAAGCAGTCGACGTCGATCAACAGGAAGGAAAGAGGCGCCCTGTCGCGCGCAAGCCGGTTCCATTCCCTGTCGACGGTTTCGTCCAGAACCCGCCTGTTCGAAAGCCCCGTCAGCCCGTCCTGGCTCGCCAGGCGTTCGAGCGCCAACTCGGCTTTCTTCCGGACGGTGAGGTCGTTCAGGGTTTCAACGACCGCAATCAGCCGGCCGTTGTCGTCGAATACCGGACCCGCATTGATGGAAAGGTAGAGTTGGGCGCCGGTGCGAGGCATTTTGACCCAATTCTCCGCGTACAGCCCGCAAGCGGTTCCGTTCGGGTCGCGGTATTCCGAGTAGAGCTTCTCAATGCCCTCTGTCTTGCCCGAGACCACCAGATCGGCCAGGCAGGGGCGGGGCTCATGGTAGAAGGCATGCCAATGCCTGTCCGTGCCAAGAACCTCTGTCGCCGGCGTCCCGGTCAATCGTTCGACAGCCTTGTTCCAGATGATCACCTTCGAATTCGCGTCAAGCACGAAGGCGGGCGTGACCAGATGGGACAGAAGCTTCGTGGCGAACTCGTGCATGGCGGACATGGCTATTTCATCCTTCGCACGGCATACCTGCTCGTGATGAATCGCGCGCCATCGGAGAACTCCACCAGCGCGGAGTTCATCCTGCCCGTAGCCAGAACGCGGCAGGGTTGACCGTGCCGCTCAGGCAGCCATTTACGCCAGTGCCAGCGATGCGTCATGGCTCTGCGCCTCGCGTGCGGCGTCGTACTGCTTGATGCCCCATGCGAGGGCAAAGCAGCACCAGATGAAGTTATGGGTGTAGTTGCGCAGTTTGTATTCCCAAAAATCCGCGAAATAGAAATGCCTGCCATGGGGGCCGGCCCTATGGCTGAATTCGATTGCCGCGCGCCGCGCCTCATGCTCGCCCTCATCGGCGCAGGAGAGAACTTCTTCCTCGATGGCCTCCCAAAGCGCGCGACGCGCATCCTTGTCCAGCCCCTCGTCGTTGCGAGCTTCCCGGATCCATTCCAACCGCCGCTCACGAACGACCCGCCTGAATTCGTCGGGATCGAATTCTTCGGCGCCACACCTGGAATCGATGGCAAGCAGCTTTTCAGCCCAATACTGGGGGTTTATTGCCAGGGTCTGCCCGTTCCGCAGGTGCATATGCTCGCGGTCCGTGCGGAAGAACTGGAACATGTCCTCGATGCGGCTGAAAACGTAAGCGCCCATGTCGCCGGTGTAGCAGAGGTGATTCGGCCAGGTGATCAGATCGAAATGCATGATGCCCGTGCCGGGCTCGCGAAATCGCACATGCCGGTTGACGCCATCGTCGCGGATGATGGTCATTTGATGCCTGGATACGTCCTTGAGGAAATTTTCCTCAGTGCAGTCTCGCGTCATTTGATCAAATCCCCCTTAGAATTCCAGCTGCGAAAGCGACCTGTTCGCGCCCGATTTCGGCCCATTTCCTCCCGTCCGGCGCATTTCTGTTCCACGCGAGAGGGGAGGTGTGGGGCATGGGCACGGCGGCCAGCGCGAAATCGCGGCCGGCGAGTCTTTTCACTGCTGGGTGGCACAGGTTTTCTCCGATGATGCTGCCGCTCCATCTCCGCGTTTCCTCAATGCGCCCAAGTAGCGAGCCGTTGCCGCGAAATACACCCGTTGGGGTCTGCCCGACCAGGAGCAGGACGCGCGGACGGCATTCCAGGATGAAATCGATCAGCAGCGGAAGGCAAGCGTCCCTCTCCCGCGGCGTCGGCTTGCGGTTTCCCTCGGGACGGCAGCGGACTATGTTGGCCCGTCCATAACCGTCGCGACCGATCCCATTGGCGAGCAGAACGGCGTCCAGTGTCTTTCCCGCCCGGCCGACAAATCCCTCGCCGGCGGCATCTTCGTCGGCGCCGGGCGCCTCTCCAATGGCGAGCAGCCCGCCCGCCTGACATGGCGTCGGCAGGACAATCCGCGTTCTGGACTTGCAAAGGGCAGGGCAGCGGTCGCAGTTCATCGCGCTTCCTTTACCTGCGAGAGATGCTTTTTGCGCCACAGCCAGGGTTCCACCGGATTGAGATCCGCCCATAGCCCGCGTCTGGCAAGACGGGCATCGCGTTCAGCTGCAAACATTTCCGGCGAGCGGGCATATTTCACGTAGACCCAGGCGAGGCCGCGCCGCACCTGTTCCAAATTGGCGCGGACGCCATTGCATTCGACATGGCCCAACAAGCGTTGGTGTATGTCCGTGCCGACCAGGACAACCGTGGCGGACTGCGAGAAGCACATTTCAGCCAACGATTTCCGGGACGCTTCCCCGTAAGGCTGCGTCGGCTTGCCTTTCCCGTGCGCCACTTCAGGGGCATCGATCTCGGCGAGACGGATTGTGTGTTGCACCTTTTCCGAGGCGAGCAAGGTCAGCGTGTCGCCGTCCTTGATGGAGACAATCTGCCCATAAAGATTGGGCGCAGCAGCGAGCCTTCCAAAAGGCAGCATGCTCGCCACAACGACACCCAGAAGGCCCAAGACCACCGTTTTCCAGTCGCTATAAAGCTGTATCATGGTAATTATACAGAACGGCTTGAAGGTCCCAAAGTTTATGAGGCGCGACTCACTGCACCAGCGCTCCAGGAGGCCTCGCTCGACGCTCTTTGCGCATACGGCGCGGCTGCGGGCAGTGAAATTTCATAACTCATTGATTATGTTTGCTTTAACCGAATTGTTAACCCATCGAGGGGCACCAAACCCATGAGCAAGACTACCATTTCCACATAAAAACGTCAAATTATTATCGTAATTCATCACGATTATGATTTTCCTTGCACGCTAATAGACATTATCCTTATAATGTCGCCTAGAACTGGGGTTTGGCCTGAAGCGGCCATTCTGAAAAACGTGGTAGAGCCGATTGTTTCACGCCAAAAACGAGCCAAACCCAGTATTGGCGCGGTTTCCCGAGGGGTGCCAATTTGGCGTGAAACAAATTTTGAGGGGCGGAATTTCTTGAAACTGGACGACCTGCCTGTTGAAGCGAGAGTTGCCGGAGGCGGAGAGCCTGTCGAGGCCATCGGTCAGCCGGTTCTCTCCGACTACCACCGGTTTGTCGTGGCTTTCTCCGGCGGCAAGGATTCACAGGCCTGTTTCCTGCACCTTGTCGAGCTGGGGGTGCCGCTCGACCGCATTGAGCTCTGGCACCACGATGTGGACGGCGATGGCGATTCCTTCATGGACTGGCCCTCGACGCGCGCATATTGTCGCGCTTTCGCAGATGCCTTCAAGGTCAGCATCTATTTTTCCGGAAAGGAAGGCGGCTTCCGGCGCGAGATGCTGCGCGAAGGCGCCAGGACCGCCCCGGTCTGGTTCGAGACCCCGTCCGGCAGGCACCGGGCGGGCGGTGAAGGCGGTAAAGAGGGAACACGGCTCAAGTTCCCGCAACTTTCCGCGGATCTCTCGGTTCGCTGGTGCTCAAGCTACCTAAAGATCGATGTGGCCAGCCTGGCATTGAACAACCAGGAACGCTTCCTGACTGGCAAGACGTTGTTCATCACAGGCGAGCGTGCCGAGG
>JAIOHN010000424.1 GCA_019912985.1 Anaerolineae bacterium
CACCAGCACCAATACCACGATGGCGATGGGGATCAACACGGCGATGCCACTGGTCAGGAAGCGCGTGACTCTTCGTCCATCATCAGTCTCGCGTGTGGTGATGCGCTCCAGAACGCGGGCGAAGTTATCGAGTCCGCTCGCGGCTGCCATTGCCGCGTTGGAGGCACCGCGTTGAAGGCGGATCCGTGTTTCGAGCGCCCGATCCACCGGCGGTGCGGCGGGCGCATCGGGTTGGCTCGGGGCGGCTGTTTTGGGACGCATTGTCCCTTCAGCGGATGTGGAATAGGCTTCCACCACCGGCACCGGGGCGCTTACTTCAGGTGGCACAAATTCGATCACCTGCATAGCCATGGTGCCGGTGACCAACTGCTTGAGAGAGGCAATAACCTCGCTGATGTCAGCACCAGTGATGGCTGCGCGTATCCGCAGCATGTCGAGCTGGCTGAAGCGCTCATCAGCCATAATCAAGCGCATACCTGTCAGCACCCGATAGCGGCTCATCTTGATGTCAGGGACAGGCAGCGTACCCACTGATGGCCCCTTCAGCGCCGGGCTGGATGTGAAGTCCCCTGGAAATGGCTGCAATTCACTACCATCCAACACCAGCGCCACCGCTGACCCGACACGGGTTACGAACAAATCGTCACCGTGCAGCACCGCACAGATCATGCTGGCTTCGTAGCGCTGCTTGCTGGTTGAATTATGCTCGAATAAGTTCTCGTTGAGCGAATTGTAAACGGAACGCATGCCGGAAGTCACGCTGCCACTACTGCTGAAGTAGCGCTCGGCAGCCAGCTTCGCCATTTGCTCATAAAAGCTGGATGGTCCAGTCACTTCGCCAGTAGGCATGACGAGCGTGAAAAAGGTATCCATTTCACGACCACGCGCGGCCTGCTTGGGGGCTACTTCGACCAGCGCTCCCGGCGGATTGATATGGATTGCACGCCCATTGACGATGTAGAGATGCCCAACAAGAGCTTCAAATTCGAATGCCATAGTGCCTTGACAATTATTGAGGTCAAACAGGCGATTTTACACTATGTGGGCTTACATTCAAAGAAAGGGTCAGGGATGGGGGATGACGCGCAGCGCAGTTTCGCGGAGTTCGTCGGGTCGAACGGGTTTGAGCAAAAAATGGTCAATGGAACGCAGATGACAGGTTTGCGTGAAACGATTGTGCGCGCTGACGATCACTACGGGAACATTGGCGAGTGACGCTTTTTTCTGGATATAAGACAGCACAACCTCGCCATTGACCTGAGGCAGCAGCATATCGAGAAAGATAATGTCGGGTACCACATCCACCAGAATATCCAGCGCTTGCTGCCCATCCTGCGCGAATATCACATCAAACCCACAACTTTTCAGTGTGACATCGTAAATCATGTGGAAGGGTACTTCATCTTCGATGACGAGTGCAAGATTATTCATTGATAAAATCACTTTGGTCAATGCCAACTCTTCACAGTATACTGATACACGAACTAACAGTAAACAAACAAAAAGGAATTATCACAAACTTTTTATAAACTTTAATGGACCACAAAATCGAATCGACTGGCCTCTTGATCCCCTATGAGGATACGCACCTGATAGTTGCCAGGATTATAACCTGTATTATTGCCAAAAAAGAAAAAACTACTGCCTTGATCGCCCTGGCTCCATAAATAGCTCTGGCCCTGGATCGGGACGTTTTCGCGATATAGGATGCGCGACCACACCACGCGATTATCCATGTTTTCGTAATTGATGAACAGATAAATGCGCTGAATGCCGCTCGGAAATTCGGTTTGTGGTTCCAGCGGCGCGCCGTCTGCTGTAATCGCATCATCCGCAGCGATAATACTGATATTTGCATCCGGGCGTGGTGTCTGGTTGGAGGCTGGCGCGGTCAGGTGTAGCGCAACCTCAAAGGTTGGCGATGGTGTGAGCGTAATGGTGGGCATTTGCGTTGGCGTCAGCGTGAATGTGGGTGTCGGTGTCAGGGTTGGTATTGTTGGGCTGGGTGTGGTGGTTGGTGCAATCGTTACCGTGGGTACCTGAGTCGCCGTTGGAGTCGCCGTGGCGGTTTCTGTGGGTGTCGGCGATTCGGCAGGAGTCAGGGTCAGGGTTGGCACCACTACCCCGGCAAAACCCGTGTTTTCTCGGAAAAAGGTATCAATGCCGCGAAAGGCGATGGCCGCCAGACCTGAATAGAACGCCAGCGCAAAGGTAAGCGCGAACAGAATGACCGAAATCAACAGCAGCCTGCCGCCACGCTGACTCGCCTGCCGTCGCAAACGCCAGTAAGGACCGGTGCGGCTGCGACGCAGATGGTACAGGGCCAGGACTAGCAGGATG
>JAIOHN010000425.1 GCA_019912985.1 Anaerolineae bacterium
CTCAGCGGACAGCAGTTGGAGATCATCGCTGAGTTTGAAGTCGGCACCGCCGTTCGCTTCGGCTTCGAACTGTTCAAAAATGAAACAAACGCCATGCGGGTTTTGTACAACACGACGACTTCACAATTGATCACCACCCGATCCGGATCAGGTCTGGAGGGGACCAATCCCATTTCAGTCGCGCCATTAGCGCCGGAGTCAAACCGTGTCAGGATGCACATCTTTGTCGATCGTTCATCAGTGGAAGTATTCGGCAACGATGGCTTAGTGGCCATTACAAACCGAGTATTTCCAGAACCCGGCAGCGAGGGCATATCCATCTTCGCCGAAGATGGGAGCGTAAAGCTGTTGCACTTGGAAGTCTATTCGCTGGATAGCATCTGGTCAGATTCAGAAACCATACCATCGGAATAATGGGAACCACACTTCAACCTAGGTTACGCCTAAAGGTAGGCTACTGCCAGCTCGCTTGAAAGACTAAGCCAAAAACGCACTAAAACCGATAATATCTTGCAATCCTGCAAAGAAATGCCAAATTTCGTTCTCGTCTGATTTCATTTCTCTGTTTTTACGGCATCCGGCTGGCGCCTGCAGCGCCAGCACTGTGAAATCCCCCTCTGTATCCATTCCTCAGGCGTAAACTTACTCAAATCATGCACCAGACCCCGCCAGAACAAACCATATTCCACACAGGACCAGAACACATACCATTTATGCCGAAATACGTACTTGAGATATTGCCAATGCTTTTTCATGATCGACTCTCCTCATCTGATATGAAACAACAGTTAAACAATGTTCCAGATATTCCTCAAGCGTCATTTCTAACTTTGCGCGATTGCAGGCTTCACAACAGGGAACGACATTGCCTAGGATATAGCCTTTTGTGTTATCGACACGATCCAGGCCGGCACTTCCTTACTGCATCCGCTTCCTTGATCCAGATACGACTTCCCATCATCGACTCCTGGGAGTAGTGTCAAAGATGTAGCGGTGAACCAAACAGTAGCCCACGATTAGGCCGGCACCGAAACCGAGAAGGAGTCTCATGGTTTGTACGTGAATGTGCTTTTCGAGGCGCACTTTATGCTCACCGGCTGCGTAAGTCGCACCAGTACATTCCCAACGATATTTCCAGAAGCCGGCTTTATCTGGCACAAACCTGAATTTGTACAGGCCTGTGCTGATTTTGGTGATTTCGACATCGGTGAGGTAGATATAGGTGGTTTCGTTGCCTTCTTCATCTTCGAGCTTGGCACGAATGGCTGAAGGATCGCGCATAAGCAGTAATGCCTTGACCGATACCATAGGTAGGAATGATTTCAGGAATAAATAAGCGATACACAATGACTCCCAGGAGCCAGATCATCCTTCTCAGTCAGTGAGCCATGGTAGAAGGCCACTTTCAAGACACGCTTTACTACGTGGGTTATCGAGCGCATCCCTACATCGATAAACCCACCCTACCCCATAGAAGATACTTACACGTTCTCAGTTATTCTCTCAATCAAAACCACTGCTTCAACCGACTCCTGGGAGTACATGCCTTTAGACTGAGTATAAGAACCGACCAGGAGCAACATTACCGTACAAAGCAATCAATGCCTTCTTTGAGATGGGTGCCGGTAAAACTGAGAACGCCTGTATTCTTGAACTATTCGATCAGGACATTAGTCTTCTAAGATCTTAAACGGACTATAGTCCGTTTATAAGGTGTGAAGGGTACAGATCGAAGTTTTCTGGAGAGTCGGGAGGGAGCCGATTAATCCCCCCTCCCCTTTTCTTCGGTTATACCGGCACCCTCACGCACGATGTGCGTGTTACCTGTGAATAGGATGATCCTTAGAAGACAACGCCGTAAGAACAGATCCATTCATCCCCTGCCTCTGCTCCCAGATATCTATTTCCCCTCTACTACTACAAAGAACCCTACGAGTCAGCCCAGTCAATAAAGACTTATCTTCTCTTTCCTGCTCTCTACCCTTTCTTTCCTTTTCTCGGTCGACACCCATTACTCTCTGCACGTCGCTCCGAAACCTGCTACACCAAGTACCTGGACTCGCCGAAATGCTTTGCATCCTCAAACTACTCCAATCATGCCTGGCACCGTACTCCTGGGAGTCCTCGTCTTTTCTTCCCTAAACCACCAATTTAGCCGGCATCCTCACGTGCTGCGCACGTGTTCCGCAAAGGGATTTACCCTGGAGAACGGCTCTACAATGCTGAACTTTATTTGTCGCCCCTTCCTTAAATCCCAAGCATCTTCCCTGACCGAGAAGGAGGACAGCGATTTAGCATGTACCCTGCTCATTGACCAGAACCCTCTTACAATCCAATAGGGAAAGCACGAATCAGCTCTTGATACACACCTGCTCAAGCCCTCCTCATTATTCCCAATACCAATATCTGACTCCCGGGAGTTTAATGCCATCCGTTTTGCCGGCTCTGCCCGCACTGCGCGCGTTCCTGTAGAAAGCCCGCTATGAGGATCGTGAACTCACGGACTGCTTCCTCTAGACCAGTTGCTTATTCTCTAAGTGCATTCACCGAGAAGACGATGGAACATTCCCGTGCATAACGTTTGCCTTTCAGGTCTCATTACCTGAACCCATTCTCGGTCTAGTCTTGTTCATAGCAATACACCACCGAGAAGTGTTGAATAGCTTTCGGAATATCCGAATCATTTCACCCCTTATCCAACTGTTGCTATCTTACTCCCGGGAGTCAGCCATTTCTCGGTCAACATTCCCCGTTATAACGTCACGGATCAAGATCCCCTATTCAATCCCGATCAACTGTCTTCTCTTCTGCGATCCCTACACAGCCATCCTAAGAAAGCACACGATTCATCTCTCTAGACGACACAAGTTGCGAGGAATCACCGAGAAGGAAAAAACAAAACCGCCACAGATGGATGCTCGTCTGTGGCGGTAGTGCCGGCCTAACTGGCTTTCTCGGTGTTGCCTTCATTCCCCCTCCCCTATTCCGAACACAAGGCACAATAGGTACCAGCTCGGTTTTTTTCGACCCCCGGGAGTAAAGGCATGGTGACCGGTTCGGGGATTTATATATTCTGAACATGGGGGGGTTATACAGCACGATATGGCGAGGTATTTGAGGCATCCAAGTGCCACCGTCGTGAGCTAGCATGGTCGTTTACAACCGGTGCCGGCCAAACGGCTGCTTTACAGAACTGAGCATGATCGAGCCAGACTTCGCGCGGTGACTCCCGGGAGTTCTGGATTCCCCCATAGAAGATCGCTGCGGGCTTTCTCGGTGAAAGCGTATGCCCTGGCGAGCCAGGAAACAAGTCAGGCGCCGGTACCCGTAAGGAGGAGAGAATCCTTCTCCGGATTTTGGTATTGCCGCTGCTGAACATAGCGCTCCATGGTGGCTAAGGCCTCGGGATCCAGCCGGTAGCGCTGATCAGATTCGCGCTTGCCATAGCGGGTCAGCTTGAGGCCACACTGGTGTAACAGAAAGCGCAGCAGGTTGATGGGGCGCCGGCTGTAATCCTGGCGCCATCCATAGAAGAGACGGACATCCTGCTCATGATCATGTCGGAAGGTGTGCATGAACGCCTCAATCTCACTCTGGCGCAGAATAAGATCGGAGGAAAGCTGCAGGCTGTCTGGATCGGTGAAGGGGCGTAGCGCGGCCATCGCCAGCCGGCGGCGGGCGGTGGCATGCGTCAGGTCGCCCAGGGGGATCCCTGCCAGCAGCTCCGCTGTATCCTTGTCGCTGGAGTCACTTTCGGGTTGGTAGAGACTCTCAAAGAGCTTCAGCCGTCGGACACCCTTTCCTCTGTCATAATCCCGGATGGTCTCGGGCGTGATGGTCTGCTGGTAGCATTGTTCGATCTGCCAGCGCAAATGGCCGACATCGCTTTCGGGGGTGTTCTTATTAGTGAAACGAGCGTCTCTGTAGCTCTTGCGTGCGCAGCACGCCTCTAAGGGGGGTGAGGGGGAATCCCCCTCGCCAGCTTTTTCGCCGCAGGCGAATCGATTTGAAAAATGCTACAATCCTCTGGCTGGTTTCGACCGGTCAGGCTGCCGGGCAGGTGCTGCGGGGCGGCGCGTTCAACAACCACCAGAACAACGCCGCCGCTGCGTATCGCAACAACAACAATCCGAACAACGATCACAACAATTTCGGTGTGCGGTTGGTATTGGCGGCCATGACCTTCTCACCCTTCAGAGAGCCTTTGGGCTTGCTCCCAAAAGTGGTGAGTGATTACGATTGCTCATTTGAGGCGAAGGCAGAAGGATAGCTCCGGCACGTCTGGTCTGCACCGTATTGACGGTCAGGCGCATACAGAAGCTCGGGCGCAGCCTGGATTTGCTCCCGCTGCGCCCCCTCGCCGTAACTGTTACGGCATAGCTTAATCATGCTTGTAGCGGTGGGGATTGGATGCGTCATGCCATCTGGCATTTCTCAGAGCATCCCAGGATCGCGCTGAAATAGATCCGTTTATCTGCCAGTCGTCAGTCTAGGGATAGCGCCTGAGCTTAAAGAGGCGCTGCCGATTCAGGAGCCGTTTGGAGTCATTGAGTTTCAAAATAAACTCGGTCACACGCCCTTTTGGTGTCAGAGGAATGATACGGGCCTCATCTAACCTGAAATGCGCCTCCCATGGGTCTTGGCGGGGATTGTAGAGCAAGGCAATCTCGCCGCTCTCAGGGTCAAACGAAGCAAAGTCGCTTCCCTTGTTGCGGTTACAGTCCAGACA
>JAIOHN010000426.1 GCA_019912985.1 Anaerolineae bacterium
CTCCTAAACGGTGAGGAATGATTGGGGTTATTGGGAGTTACAGCCCCAATATATGAAGAAAAGTGGGGGATGCCCCACTTTCTCAACGAGCTTATTTTAACATACATGCAGAACCATGACAAGATAGGGCACTATAAAAAACCGATAAGTATCAGCCAAATCGGCCAGCGCCCATTTACTTATCCGCTGGCCTCGACCTCTGGGGTCGATTCCGATGTGGTTTCTTCTGTCGCAGGGGGTGAATTGATCTCTGAAGTCACTTCTTCCGTCACTTCAGCGGTGACCTCATCGGTCATCTCAAACGGTGGATTGATTTCCTCAGTGGCTTCCACAACCGGTGGCTGCACCGGTGTCGGGAATGGCGGGAAGCGCAGCACGCGACCAGAGCCTGCGTCAGCCACATAGACGTTCCCCTGGTTATCGACATCAATCCCGCCGACTGTGCGGAACTGACCGGGGCCAGGATTTTCGCGGCTGGCCTGTCCAAACGAGCCGAGGCAGTTGCCCTGATCATCATAGACCAGCACCCGTCCGGCGTCAGGGTCTGTCACGTAGACAAAGCCGCGATCGGTATCCAGCGCGGTGTAAGGCCGGTTGCCCAGTTCTTCATACCAGCCACGTACCGGGAAGTCATAGAGATAGATGCCATCGGTATCAAAGACGGTAATCCGGCGGTTCCAGGTATCGGCCACAAACAGGCGGCCATCAGGATAGACCGCCAATCCAACCGGTTCATCCAGTTGGCCCGGCCCACTGCCACCGCGACCAATATCTCGCACAAAGTCGCCAGTCTGCGTGTAAACGCGGATGCGCTTGTTACCCGTATCGGCGACATATACCCGCCCATTGGCATCCACCGCCACTTCGCGCGGTCCCCACAAGCCATAGACCGGGTCCTGCTCGGCGTTTGTGCCAAACTCGCCGCGTTCGCCCCATACATTCAACATCTGGCCCTGCGGTGAAATCGCCTGAATACGATAGTTCCAGGTATCAGCCACATAGACATTGCCACCCGGCCCCAGGCTAACGCCATTGGGCCGTGTAAAGGTCAGGTTATTGGTATCACCATCCTGCCCCAGGATGCGGTTAAAGGTGCCATCCGGGTTAAAGACTGAGACACGGTTGTTACCCTCTTCCGCCACGTAGACCATCCCATCGGCACCGACAGCGACCCCTAACGGGCGATTCAACTGTCCCTGCTGACTGCCCATCGAACCATAGATGGTATTCGCCTGGATCAACTGCCAGTTATCATTGCAGACATTCGGCTCGATGGCGTCCAGCGGATTCTCGACCAGGCCATCACCAACCCCCAGATTCCAGATTTGTGCAGCCACATCTTTGCGCACGTAGAGGTGCATTCGGTCGGAGACCGGCCAACTTGTCACGTCGAAGTTGCGCCCAACCGCATCGCCATAGGCGCTGTAATCGCGCGACCACCAGATATTGAACAACCCCTGACGCAGCTGCGCCGATTGGGTATTCTCCGGCGAGAAATCCAGCGCATTGATCACGCGCTGCGGAGTCATATTGAAGTAGTCCTGCATCGGCCACCACAGTCGGATGTACTCGAAGTGATAGAAACGATCTTCCAGCAGTGGCTCAACCGCAGCGCGATTAGCCTCCCCCACCACCACCGCGACCGAGTTGTCGATCACCGGACGACTGGGACTGCTGCCGAAGAAGGTCGCATTGGGATAATCACGGAAATACCAGGTATACGGCCAGGAAACCTCATTGTCATAGGAGAACGAGAGGTCTTTGCCATCGGTTGTCCGCAGGCTGATTTCCTCAATCTGGTTCAGCACCTGCTTGACCGCCGGGGCAGCATGTGCATAGACCAGAAATTCTGTCGCCAGATCGTAATTTGTGAATGAAGCCAGCAGCGCCGACCGCGCAGTGACTAGACTGAGCGCCAGGAACAACGCAACGGCGACCATCTGCCGCAGATGTCGCCACCCCGTTCGCTCGACCAGTTGATAGATCGCCAGCAAAATCAAGCCACTTACGGCCACCACCGCCAGCCATTGACCAGCCTGCGCAAGTTGGAGCTGCTGCAAGCCTGGGAACGGCCCCGCGCCAAAGATAAAGGGCGAGATGACCTGGAACAACGTCACGAATAACACCGGGAACAGCACCAGATAGAGCCAACCGCCATCTTTCAGCCGCGCTCGATCAATGCGTTCGATGATCCGCCCGAAGTACCATCCCCCCAGGAAAATCAGGGGCAGCGTTAAATGCGTGCCGAGCCAGGGCATTTTCTCACCGGCCAGCGTATAACC
>JAIOHN010000427.1 GCA_019912985.1 Anaerolineae bacterium
CTGCTGGTCGTGGCTGAACTTTCGCTGCGGCAGATTATAGAGATGTCATTCAAACTGGTTTTTGCGCACCCCTTGGCATCGTTCATCACCCTATTCGGCGGATTGCTGCCCATCCTGATCAACCTGTTCCTGATGCTGCCCGCTATTGTCACGATTTTTGTAACGGTCTCACTTTCGGTATGGATTATCAATCGCGGGACGTGGCGTGTTATTCGGCGCTATATTCCCGAAGATGAGCTGCGCGAGTACGAAAGTGTATCCGCAACCAGATAGACTTCTTCCCTGAAAGATTACCAACGTAAAAGGATGCTCACATGAGCATCCTTTGCTTTTCTACGTTAGCTGCGATCAGCCCTTCACACCACCAATTGTCAAGCCTTCGACCAGAAAACGCTGTGCGTAGGTGTAGAGGACAGCCACGGGAATAGCCATCAACAGTGAAGCGGACATGAGCTGCCCCCAGGGCAGGATATCCCCTACCACCAGCGATTGAAGCCCGATTGGCAGTGTTCGCAGTGATTCGCTGGTGATGAATACAAAGGCGAACAGGAACTCATTCCAGGCGCTTGTGAAGGCAAAGAGAGTCACAGATAGCAGCGCGGGCAAAGCCAATGGCAGCGTGATGCGCCAGAAAGCGACCAGGCGATTGGCTCCATCGATCATCGCCGCTTCCTCTAATTCAACCGGAATTGACCGGAAATACCCCATCATCACCCAGGTCGCGAACGGCAAAAGAAAGGTAGGATAAGTTGCAATGAGCGCCCCATACTGATTGATCAGGTGAAGATCAGTCAGGGTTTGATATAGAGGGATGAACAACAATGTTCCCGGCAGCAGATAGGTGATTAACAAGAACGTGGTCAGCAATCCCGCCCCCAGGAACTTGAGCCGAGACAGAGCGTAGGCAGACAGCGATGCTAAGCTAACAGAAATGACAGTGCTGGCTGTCGCAACGATCAGGGTGTTTTTGAACCAGGTCAAAAATGGCGTATCCTGAATCAGCGATCGATACTGCTCAATCGTCCAGGGTTCGGGCCAGAAGATAGATACCCGCTCACTGATCTGGGGCGTGGTTTTGAAAGAGGTCACCATCACCCAGTAAAATGGGAAAAGCACAAAGATCATGACCGGTATCAATAACAGCATCCGCATACCCAGGCTCATACGCTCACGCTCAGCACGTTTGAACAGTGGCTGGTCCGGCGTTTGGATGACCCCCTTTCGCAAGATCCTGGATAAACCATCGAACACCTGCAAAACCAGCTCAAAAGGTAGGAAGATCAAATCCAGTACCCACCCAAAAAGGCGGCCAGTCAGTTTGAGTACACGATCTCCGATGCCAGATTTCCTTTCAGCGATCACTCGGCGATCATCATGCCGCATGAACTTTGCCAGCAGCCAGATCAGCACTGCCATCAGCGGAGCGACACTGAACGCGATTGCCACACCTGGGCCATATTGCAGCGACCCAATGGCCTTCTCATAGGCGAGAATTGAGTAGACGCGAGTCGCACCGCCTGGACCGCCGCCTGTCATCAGGAAAATTAACCCAAACGAGTTAAAGGTATTGATAAAGGACAGAAGCAGTGTGACGATAATCACATAGCGCATGCCAGGCAGTGTAATATGGCGGAACCGCTGAACCACATTCGCGCCATCCACTTCAGCAGCTTCCAACTGCTCATGATCAATCGCTTTCAAACCAGAAAGCAACAGCAGCGTGTAGAAAGGAATACCTTTCCACACATTCACCGCAATTACACTGGGCATTGCCAGGTGCGGATCAGAAAGCCAGCCCATTGGCTGATTGATAAGCCCGAGATTCATCAGAATGGGGTTTAACCCACCAAAAATGGGATCATAAATACTCTTCCACGCCAGCGCCGTAACAATTTCTGGCACAATCCAGGGTAAGAGCATAATGCCAGTCAACAGGTTGCGAAAAGGCAATCGGCTGTTGAGGATCAGCGCGATGGTCATGCCCGTGATGAACTTCACCAGAAGTGACCAGAACGTAAATTGGATGGTGTTTTGCATCGACAGCAAGTAATCGCTGTTCGTGAACAGCCTTTCATAGTTCCGCAAACCCACATTTACAGTCTCACCCGTGAGGAAGTTTAACGAAGTGGTACTCAGCAAGATAGCATTGATAAACGGGTAGAGAATCAACCCGATCATAATCAACACCATCGGCAGGACAAATGGCAGGGCCACCTTCCAGTCCCGCCCCAATATCTTTTCCAGGCGTCGTGGATGAGTAGTGGTTAGAGCCTGAACGGAGGGAGTATTCAGCCCGACTCGACTATCCATAAGCAATCTCTTTCAAACTCAATACATTAATTTTTGATTCATGCCCCGGTCATCTTTTTCCGAGGCGGGCAACCCTTCTTCGAATGTAGAGATAAAACGCATCTTTATTAGAGTTCGCATCTAATCAGACCTAGATGTTAAAGATGCCCAACGATGTTAGTACCCCTATAGCGTTTACTCAATTAAATATAATTCTCTATTAAGTACTATATTTAAAACGGAGAGGGCGACACAGATCACCCTCTCGCGCAAGAACAGCCCTCTTAAGGCTGCATAATGCCACCCTCTTCGAAGATGTCCACGATTTTCTGATGAGCATCTGCGACAGCATCGGCAGCGCTCATTCGTTTCGAGGTCACATTCGCAATCATCTGCTCGACCACGCCCTGAGCGCGAATAGCATCAATAGCAGCATTCGGCTCTGCAGGCCAAGAAGCACCAATAAACGGATCTTCAACGCTGACCTGTTCTTTGATGATCGCAAAATTGGGATCAGCGGCGAGCAACTCGTCGGTCCACAGGTTTTCATAGGCAGGCATAAACAAACCACCGGCCACAGAAGACATCGGTGTAAAGTTCGCTGGATCCAGCAAGTCCAGAGCCAATTCTTTCGCCAGATCAACATTTGGTGCGTCTTTGAAGATGGTCAACCATCCGCCAACAGCACCACCATCCTGACTGATGTTGGCTGGCCCTAGTGGCGCGCGCAGCAGTACGATATTTGGAAAGACTGGGTTATCGTCACGTTTTGCCTGTGCATATACACGCTGAAAGCGTTATGCGTGTAACCAATCGCATCGGCCAGGTAGGCTTCATTATTGCTAATGTCGGTCCAGCTCAGGATACCCGGCGGCAGCATGGGAGCATACATGCCCTCCATATCGTAAGTTTCAGCCAGCCATTCGACCGCTGCCAGAGTTTCTGGAGAGTTGAACTGAACGATCTGGCCGGTCTCATCAGTGAAATGACCACCAAAGGAGTTAATCAGGCTCATCAGGAAGCCATAACCATCACCACTCTGGTTGGGAGTTAGGCCCCAGCCCCAGAACTCGTTATCGGGGTCGGACATCGCCAGAGCAGCGTCACGGCGTTGATCATAGGTTTCAAGATCGGTCGGTGCGACACCAATTTCCGCGAGCTTATCACCACGCATAAAATAACCCGTGGTATTTGCGATAAATGGCACGGCCTTCCAGACACCATCAAACTGTCCAACTTTCGGCGCATTCGTTCCTTGCATGATATTGCCATAGCGACTGATCGCTTCTTCCACTACATCAGTGACATCTTCAAGCAAATCGAGCAGGTGCATCTGCGCGATACTGACGTTGCTGGTATAGGCGAAATCCGGTGGATTGCCCGCAGCGACGGCAGCTGACATCTTCCCCAAGAAGTCCCCGAAAGATTCCGGGTTTGTCGTAGATATATCAAGTTCGGCACCGTTAGCAGCTGCGAAATTGGCGACTGTTTCGCGGAAGAGATTTTGCGCCTCTTCAAAGTATTCCGTACGGTGAATGACCGTGAGTTTACCAGCAGCGCCCTCAGGAAGCGGCAGTGGGGTCGCCGTAGGGGCATCTTGTGCAAGTGCAAACGGCAGCTGGCTGCCGGCAGCGAATGCCGCGCCGGTTCCAGCAGCAACGCGCAAGAAATCTCGACGGTTCATCTTTTTGGGGTTCATAATGACATTCTCCTGAATAGTTTTTCTTTAAACTTATATAAACTTATATTTGAAACGCTAGCAGGTATCTGCGTTCTCCAAATCCTCCTCTCGCCTTGTTTGGTAACTTCGATTGATGCAGATTGCCAATCCGTAAGCAGGCCTGACCAACCTGGAAGCCTACTGGGAGCGAACGCTGTAAACGTAGATACACCTATCTTCGAGGAAATGCGTCAAGACACTCAGTCTTCGGTATCTACTGCGTTACAGGCAAGAACCACGATATGATACTG
>JAIOHN010000428.1 GCA_019912985.1 Anaerolineae bacterium
GCCCATCACGGGTATAGCCAACGACGCGCATGAGCATCTTCGGTTCTTTTGCGTCGGCGTCATGCAGAACAATATCGCCTTTGCGCCAGTGCCGGGTGTTGGGTTCGTAGTTCATAACTCCACCTCATAGAATTCAGGTTATCGGTAGCTATTCTTGAGATGGTGATACCGGGTCACAAACCGCGTGACCGGATACCACAACCTGGACCGCGTGCTGATCGCGGTCGCGTGAGCGGGCCACATCCGGCCCCGCCGTCGCCGTCGGCGCTCCCGCCGATCGCGGCGCTTGGCTTCCGGGCTTTTCACGATCATCGCTCACAGCGCTTTTTCGCCAATGGTCTCCAGCACCACGAAACCATCGCGCTCCACCATCTTGCTGATGTGCTCACGGTCGGCCATCGAATGCGGATGCAGCAGCCCACGGATGCCACCCCGCCCCTCAAAGAATGTCACTGCCATCGGGTACCACGCGGGCACATCCGCATGAAACTGCTTCACCAGCGACTTCAATCCCTTGCGCGCTGCGTCCATCGTCTCAAAACTCTGCAACTCATCAAGCCATCCCGCTTGTTTGACGTTCACTGCAAACCTCCAACGCTTCCCGCAGACACGCCCAGGAGTCCATGCACCCCGCAAAGAAAGCGGATTCTTCAATCGTTCGTGCCCGTCTTGCGATCTGTAATTGAGCGTATCGCGTGAGATAACCGGCCCACGCTTCCAGCACTGGCGAAAGTTCCAGCCCGCGTTCAATCGCTTCAATCGTGGCCTGCTGGGAGTCCACAATCCATCCCAGGCGTTTGATCATTTCCGGCCCCAACCCGTGCGGCTTTTTCAGTCGATCCCGGTTGAGCTGTAAGCAGTGCCGCATCCAGTCCATTTGCTCAGGTATCGGTTTATTCATAGACCACCTCCACCGAACGCCCCCACGCATCCCGGATCATCCGCTGCACCGGACGCGCAAGCTGCCCCTCCAACACCGGACGCGCGTTTTCCCGCACCCCGATCACAAACCGCGTGATCCCGTCCACCGTCTCCGCCCGCAGAAACTGCGCGCCCTCGACATACGTCCGGTAGGTTGCAAGGTCAAGCTGGAGCGACATTTGCTGGTGAGCCATCACCCAGGCCATATATTCCTGCTCATTGCCCGCTGGCGGACCCTGCTTGATCGGTTCTGGCGCGGGCGCTTGCGGTTTCAGCAAATCGGGATGCACCACCACTGGCGCTTCTGTGGGTGCTTCAGGCACGGGTGGACGTGCTGGCGTATGTCGTTGCCGCAGCATCCACACCACATAAGCCTGCAAGGTCTTCCGCAGGCCACCCGCTTTTTCTTTGTCCTGGGCCTCGATAATCACCGCATGGACCACATGCAGCGGCATACGGGTGAATTCTTTCGCGACCGGGGCCGTGATCCCGATGTCAATCAATGCCTGAGCACTTTTTGTCACCCCAATCTCTTGTTTGTTGGATTCTTCAGAATCAATACCAACAACAACAGATTCTTGTATTGGTTCGGTAGACTCCGGAGTCCACCCCTCGGGATCAGATGTCCACCCTGACTGCCATTTCGGATGTGGAGGGGTGACATTTGATCCATACTTGCGCCGCTTTTCCGGGTTGATCACGACATCAAAGCGCCGGGTACCATGTGCACTCACGCCATCCGGGACCAGATGTCCACCCCTGATCAGGGCATCGCGTAGCCGCTGCACGTGACGGACGCTGAATTTCGTCATCTTTGCCACCCGCTGCAGCGATGGATATGCGCCGCTGCCATCATTAGAAGCATGTTCGGCGTAAGCCAGCAGCACCAGTCGCTGACTCGAAGGCAGCTTTTTGAGCGTCCATATCTGCTTGGTGATTTCGATACTCATGATCTGAGACCTCCCAAAAGGGCGGGAGCGAGACCCGCCCCCATTCAAAAAGAACTATTCGTCAAACCCGGATACGTCGATCTTCGTCAGGATCGCCGTGAAATGCTCCTCAAAAAACACCTGCCCCTGGTCGTAGAACTGATCCAGCAGCCCGGCCAATTGCTCAGCACACCGCTCCTCATCAGCCTTTTCAACCGTGTAATCCAGCAGCTTGTTGAATAACTGCTCTGATTTCATGTCATGGGCAGTTTTTGCCAGCATCTTGAAATGCAGCAGCAGCTCCCGCAGTGTGTCACCATGCGGGAAGATCAGCGTTCGTGATGGCGTGTCAGAAAGCAAGTTATCGGTACTGATGTCTTCATCTGGCTCATCAAATGAAACATCATCCCGTGCGAACTCTTCCCGGATAAAGTCCAGATAGGTCATCCCGTAGGACATGAGCTTATCCGGGGCATATTCCATGATTTCCCCGTCCACATTCACCTTGACCACACCCCGCCAGTGTTGGATCACTTCCCCAACTTCACCCGTCGCCAGCACTTCCACGGCCTCATTCGGATCGTACGTGTATTCCTCATTAAACCCTGTGCCTGCCGTGCCAACGGACGAACCAGAACCTACTTCCGGCGGGCGCTGGAGGGGTGTAGAGCTGTTCGTTTGGGGTAGTGTGGATGTTTGGCCCTGTGCCGTGTTTTGCGCCGTTCCTGGCCCATCAGAGGGCGATACCTTGCCAAATGGCAAGGTATCCGCCAGATTTCGTAGGTCTTCAAGCGTCCAGTCACTGCTTTTCAGGACAATCTGCCGTAGGTTGCCAATTGGCAACCTATCCACGATATAGCGCAGGGTACCTTCAGCACCGTTCTCTGTATCAGCCTGAATCCATAGCGCATCATTTATGGCTTCATCCTCAGTCAGGCGAAGTAAATTCCGGTAACGACTGAGCTGGTGCATACTCAATCCCATTGCCGATTGAATTCGCTCACCCATCCCTTTAGGCACACGGTGAACTTGCCCGTTGGCGACCTGGGCATAGTAGCGTCGGTCACACCCGCCTTGATTGACCATCTGGTCAAAATCATCGTAGGTCTGCCCATCCAGGTGATCGCGGCTTGCCATGATCAACAGTGCGAGCTGGCGCGCCATGCTGATCGCGTTGAGCTGGCGGCGGGCCGTGTTCTCCGCCGCCTGCCGCCATACGTAATCTACGCCGTCCGTCTTGATCGCCGGGATTTTGGCGTATGCATCGCCCACCCACGTCTTCAGCACGTGATACGCCAGCCAGCGCCGCTCCCCACTTTCGATCAGATTCCGCCCGGCTTGCGAGATGATGCTGATCGGATGCAGTAGCCCGTCTTTGTGGATGGATTGCGCCAGCCACAGCAACTCGATGTATTCCTGGTAGATCGCGGGCTTTTGATCCACCTCCAGCCCTTCACCGCGTCCGTTGAGGATCTCGAGAATGTCGATCTCCACACCGGCCCGGCTTTTGGCGACCATGTACCACCGGTTGAGCAGCTCCGCCACATCATCCGGGTTCCCGTTCCAGTGCATCCGAATAGACGCCGGGACCGCCCGCCGGGGCTGCTTCACATCCGCCCAGATCTTCATCACATCCGTAGGCGTCGCGACAATCCGCGTCTCTGGAAATGCTTCAGTGGCCCCCGTACCAAAGATGGCTTTATCCGCCGCCTCTGGCGTCCGGTCAAACGGGTCAATCCCGCTTTGCTGGTTACGATACTTGTTTGACACGAATAACCTCCTCTACCCGATCAATAAGCTCCCAGACATCCGCCGCCGCCTCATGCTGAGGGTTGAGCGAATAGACGGGACGGCAATATTTCGAAGCCTCAGACCAGATGATGCGCTTGGGGATTTCCCGCCACACCAGCGAACCGAAGCGTTCTTTTAAGCTCAGGATGTTCGTGCTGTGCTCCACCGTCTGCCGTTCCACCATCACCGGCACGATGCCCATCGCTTTGATCTTCGGCAAACCGTAGACATTCTGGCGATAGCTCTCCGCCTGGTCGCGATGCAACCACGATTCCACCAGCCCATCAAAGCCCCACATTTCCGGCTTGGTCGGATAGATAATCCCGTCTGTGGCGATGTAAACCGCGCCATGCAGCAGCGACGGGGTAGGCGACGTGTCAAAGATCACCACGTCCACCCAATCACGAACCTCTTCGAACCGCGCCCCGATCAGCCCCACATCGGAAACAGACCCGGCGATGCTTCGCGTTTCCACATTCGAGGGCAGCACATACAGCTTGCCCTCTGGCAGTCGATCACCCGGAATCCCGTAGGTTTCCGCTGGAACGGTCCGCACCACCTCTTTAAACTCAGCGTTCCGCACCAGCAGGTTGTAAAGCCCTGGCTCTTTCTTCAGGCCGAACATCAGCGTCGCGTGGCCCTGGGGATCAGCATCCACCAGCATCACCCGCGCCCCACGGCAGGCCAGCCCCGCCGCAATGTGTGTCGAAAGCGCGGTTTTCCCCACGCCACCTTTTTCATTACCCAACGTGATTTTGAACATGGTCTTACCTTCCCTTCAGTTCTGATAAATGTGTTTCTGTTCGTTAATTTCGTTTGAGGCTTCGCTGATACTCGTTCTGATATTCCCGGTAGCACTCATAGCACTGGTCATAGACCACCTTATCTGTGTAGTACACCGGGCGTGTTTTGCACTGGTAGCACATCGGCGGATCACCTGCATCGATCAACTTCCGCCAACGTTGATAGCGTCTTTGCCGCTCTTCTCTCCGCACTTCTTTTAAACATTGAGTACAATAGGTCTTTACTCGTCCCGTTGAACAGATATGGAGCGGGCGCTGATGGCATCTGGAGCACATGCGATCCGGATCGATTCTCGGTCTGCCTAGGTGATAGTTTGCGAGGCCATACGATCGTTGACACTCTTTGCAATAGCCTGCCAGTTTTCCATTCGGCCAACGAAATCGAGGCCTCTCGCAACAGCGTGGGCACATACCATCAGAACGCCGTGATTCGTACGGCATTTCGTAAAGTTTCTTAGCACGTTCCCCACGTGATGTAATCGTGTATCGTGTTCCTGATGGGGTCTCAACGGCATATATCCAATCTCGTTCCAAAAGGGTGTTGAGTGTCGCTTTATGCACGGTCAAATACACACCTGGATAATCAGCATCTTTTGCAACCTTCAAATCCCGTAGCACCAGCAACATGATGGCTGTCATCAAGGGGTAGCCTTTAAAGCGTCGTTGCGGCCATCCAACAATTTGTGCTGCTTCTTTTGCGTTCATGACTTCACTTCCTCACCCATCGGGATGTGCGGGATGAACGCATGGAAATCCCGGGGATTCCACCGCCGCATCTGGATGAACTGAATCGGCTTGCGCTTCAGCAATCGGCTCTCAGTCCGGGTGATTTCAACAAGTTCGCAAGTACCATCCCCGTAGAACGTCGCCTCGAACCAACCATCCCTCGTGATCGCGCTGCCAATCGGCGTCTTATCCATCGTGCTGATCCTTACGACTGCGCCGCTTCGCGCCAATGACCCGCCAGTTCTCACGCTGGTGCTCAGGGCAGCGCGGCCATACCCGCCCGGACCGGCCCACCAAGCGCCCCTTGTGACAGCCTTTCTCAACGCAGGTCAGCCCAAGTACGGTGGTTTGACGTGGAAGCGGTTTTTGCTTGCGGGTTTTGACATCGTAGTAATCACGGATCTGCTGCATGGCGATGGTGATGATGCCCCGGCTGAGTCCGTGTCGAGCACCGGCCTCACGGTAGGTGTATTCTGCCAGCCAGTCCTTGATGACCGGGTGCCACTTCTGAGGGACAACTTCATCAAGCACCTGATTCAGTACCTGATCCAGCATCACCCGTCCCAACGCGCTTTCTTCCGTGTCTTCATAGTCGGGGAGCACATCCCCCAGGGTCAGGTTTCGGGCATGGCGTAGCGGCGCATCAATCTCCAGCAGCGGCTTTTCCGAAAGTTCACGCAACTGCTTTCCCCTTTCGGTGCTTGGGGTCATATGCTTGTTGCCAGTCCGCCGGATCGTGCCCGCCCGGTTTTGATACAGGCTGATGCTCTGGCGTATCCACCAGATCGCCAGTGATCCAAATCGGGTTCCCCGCTGCCAGTCATACTTATCTGCCGCCTTGATGAGTCCCGTCATGCCCTCTTGCACCAGGTCCTGGAACTCAGTCGCTGGATCTTTCGAGTGGTAGCGTTTTGCCACGTAATACACCAGCCGCAGGTTGCGGGTAATCAGTTCGTCCCGCGCGGCCTTCCCATCTGGCCCACCGGCTTCCATCCGTTTCGCCAGCGCGATTTCTTCCGCTTTCGTCAGCAGGGGTTTATTGAGATAGTGATGCATCCCTGCATCTATGTCGTCATTGTGGGCGATCCCGCCCGAGTCCATCATGCGTGTGTCATAAGTCTCATTCGCAACCATTTTCTTTTTCTCCATTCAAGACCGCGATACAATCACGGTCAGCAGACGTGGTGTGCTTGTTACTGCTCTGCTGGCGGGGTAAGTTGCGGCTTACCCCGCCGCCCGTTTCAGTTCCGATAAGGCGTCTTCTTACGCCTCAACCGCCAGCCCTGAAAGCATCCCCAGCGCCATCCGACCGTGATCCGTCAACGTGAATCGCGTGTAATCGTCATCACCCTTCGTCTGCCGCACCAGCCCCGCAAACTGAAGCCGTAGCAAACTTTGTTCCAGGCTGATTTCGTCCGGTTCCCATGAAAGAGTCACTGCGCAGGCCGCAATCACTGGCACAGATTCCCCGTTCAATTTCCGGCTCACCGCCACCGCATCCGGGTAGCGATCGAAGATCACGCCCCACTGGTGGTCCTTCAGTTCCCGCACGTAGCCCTGGTCCCCTTTCAGCAGGGGAAAAGGCGTGTCTTCATTCAGGTCAACCAGCAGCTCCACCGCCTGACCTGACTGGAACAACTTCGCATGCTGCTCACTAATCCATCGCGTTAATTCATTCATTCTCTTGTGACCTTCCGTGTTACTATTAATCGGTGAAAGGAGTTGCTTATGCTTACACTTCAAGAAGCGGTAACGTTGTTCTTAGGTGAACACATCGCCACCACCCGTCGTACCTACCGCTACACGCTGGAACCAATGACCAATTACATTGGTCCAGCCCGCCCACTCGATAAGGTCAAACCGCAAGACCTCATCGAATTCATGCAATCCGTCCGTGCCCGGGAGTCGTTGAAGTCCAACGCCTCCTACAACAAGCACGTCAAGACGGTCCGTACCTTTTTCAATTGGTGCAAACGCACCAGCATCCTCACCGAGAGTCCCGCCCTGGGCCTCAGACGCCTCCGGCAGAGCAAACGGGTCGATAAAGACAAAGCCATGCCGGATCACCTCTATGAACAGTTGGTGGATTACGCCAGGTGGAAGCCGCGCTATCATGCGCTCGTGCTCTTCCTGGGCGATACTGGCTGTCGGATTGGAGGAGCCGCCGCGCTGCATTGGGCAGATGTGGATTTTGAGCAGAAGTGTGCAGTCGTGACAGAGAAGGGGGATAAGACCCGTCGCGTCTTCTTTGGGGATGATTGCTTGGTAGCATTGCGCCGTTGGCGGGGTGCTCATTCCATGATGGAGGGCGATTATGTCTTTTCACAGACAGGCCGCCGCATCAAGAACGATAACTTGGGGCAGGTATTCTCTCGTATCTGTGCGAATGCTGGCATTGGTACCTGGGGACCGCACTCCCTACGGCACCGCAAAGGCCACCAGCTCGCAGATAATAAAGTGGCTCCCTCAGTTGCGGCCCAGGCTTTGGGCCACACCAGTGTCATGACCACCTTAGAATATTATTACCCTGATGATTGGGATCGTGTGCAGCAGGCCATGGAACAGCTTGCCCACACCGCCCACAATCAGCCTTCAAAAATTAAAAAGATAAGCCGATAATGAGCACTCCCATCTCAGTGCGAAAAACGCGGGCATGTCAAGAGGTCATGGGTTCGAATCCCGTCGCCCCGACAAAAACCCGTTCCCACTGAGCGGGTTTTTGTGTTTATCAGCGCTGTGGTCAAAGCTTAGCACAAAGTATTTGATAGCAGTTGCTGGTGTGTTAGACTTTATTTTGAACCCACAGTGGAACGAGTGAGTACAAATCGTAGGAAACCTCGGGTTCAGATTTCCCTTTCCAGGGGAATAGCTTGGTTTATTACCAAAGGAGTAAAGTATGAATAAAGTTTCAAAAGTGCTGGTCCTCGGGCTTTGCCTGGCGCTTCTGGGGGGCGTGCTACTCCCGGTCGCCGCGCAGGACATGCAACCGGGTGAAGGCGCTCCCGTCATTTCTCCGAACTTTGGAGCAGATGTCGCGACCACCAATCCTATTCTTTCTCAGGATGGTACTTCACAAAACATTATTGGTCTGATTTACCCGCAGTTCCTGGCAGTCAATAAGGAAACAGGTTTCTTCGATGAAAACCTGCCCGATCAGCTCGTCACGACCTGGGAAGTCTCCGAAGATGGTCTGACCTATACTTACCATCTGCGCGATGATTATCTCTGGACGGATGGCACACCCGTCACGGCTGCAGACATTGTCTACGTCTGGGATGCCATTCAGGATGAAACGCTGGAAGCCAACGGCAACCTTGTTGGGACCAAAGACGTCATCGAGAGCGTTGAGGCACCTGATCCACAAACGGTAGTCTTCACCTTCAAGGACCCGAATTGCAGTGCCTTCACGGCAGTCTCCAAGTACATTCCGGTTCCGGCTCACGTCTTTGAAGAACTCTTTGGCACCGATTACGCGCTGATGAACGACAGCGACTATAATCTAAACCCAACCGTGACCGGTGGTATCTTCAACTTCCAGAACTTCCGCCCCGGTGAGCAGGTCACACTGGTTGCCAATCAGGACTATGTCAACGGCCCGGTTTATCCAGAAGGCTACATTGACAAAGTCGTGACCGACCAGACCGTCCAGGTAGAGCAATTCCTGGCTGGTGATCTGACCCGCATGGGTGTGCCTTCTGAGCGCCAGCAGGAACTTCAGGACATGGTGGATGCAGGCACCTATCAGGGCTTCAACAGCGAACGTGCTAACTACCGCTTTGTAGCTTTTAACCTGGCTGATCCTGAGAATCCCCAGGATGGTCTCGATGCAGACGGCAATGCGATTGATCAGGGTCACCATCCGATTCTCGGCGACGTTCGCGTCCGCCAGGCTCTGAACTATGCCATGAACTTCGAGGAAATCAATCAGGGCGCGATGAGTGGCTTTGGTATCCAGGGCTCAACTCACTCCCGTCCCGATAACTGGGCGCATCCGATGGACCTCGAACCCTATCCATTCGATCAGGAAATGGCCGCTTCACTGCTTGAAGATGCGGGCTGGACCGACACCGATGGTGATGGCGTTCGTGAATGCCACGGCTGCGAATATGCCGAAGAGGGTACCCTTCTGGCCTTCGAACTGCTGACCAATGCTGGCAATACTTCACAGGAAGCCCTGGGTGTCATTCTCCAGGACCAGTGGAGTGAAGTTGGCTTTGATGTAACCTTCCAGCCGATCGACTTCAACGTGTTGGTTGAAACACTCCTGGCACAGACCTACGATGCGATCATGATCTTCTGGGGCTTTGACTTCCCGGCTGATCCTGATAGCGAGCTGAGCGGCGTGTTCGCGCCAGAATCAGACGTACTCGGTGCAGGCTTCAATGCGGTTTCCTACAACAACGCGCGCGTTGGTGAGATCATCGAAGAAGCACGTGCGTATCCCGGTTGCGATACCGAAGCTCGTGCCGAACTCTACCGCGAAGCTTACCGTATCCTCCACGATGAATCACCGTGGATCTGGATCGGTGGCGCGCAGACTCTGCGTGTGGCTCAGAACAGTGTTGAAAACTGGGACCCGCGTGACCTCGCCAGCCCCCTGGAATTCCACAATATCCAGGAATGGGAGATCGCTCCCTAGTTTTTTGTCAATGTAACAAAACAACCTCCTCATGGCATTGTCCATGAGGAGGTTATATCCACCCGATTTTCATGGGATTTATAGGTGAAGTGGAATGTTAAAGTATGTCATTCGCCGGTTGATACAATCAATACCTACTTTTTTTGGCATTACAATTTTGTCGTATGTGCTTATGGCCGCAACGCCAGGTGGGCCGGTTGCTGCGCTAGCTTTTGGTGCAGGGGCTCAATCCCCCAAACAGGTGGAGCGCCTAAAAATTCAGCTCGGCGTGAACGATCCGCTTCCCATACAATATCTGCGCTGGCTGCTCGGCGATGATTGGATGCGGTGGGATTCAGATGGCGACGGCGTCGCTGACCATGCTGTCATTATCCCCCTTGATGTGGATGGGGATGGTGAGCCGGAACCCCCAGGCGAAAGCAAAGGTATCCTGCGTGGGGATTTTGGCCGTTCCTTTGTCTTTCGGCGTCCAGCAATCGACGTGCTCTTCGAGCGTCTGCCAGCGACACTGGAATTGGGCGTCTCATCACTGACCATTGGCGCGTTCGTTGGTGTCCTGGTTGGTGTGCTGGCAGCAGTCAATCACAAAAAATGGTTTGATCACACCACCCGTGTCGTTGCGGTTATTTTCGATGCCATCCCGATTTTTTGGCTGGCACTAATGCTCTTGCTATTTTTCGGCTCTACGCTGCAAATCCTGCCATTAGGCAATCGTTGTAAAGCTTCACTTGATGATACCTGTCCGCCTCTGTACGACCGCATCGAATACCTGATTCTGCCGACATTCGTCATTGCCACCGGCATTATCGCTGCCTATTCGCGCTTTGCACGAGCATCGATGCTGGATGTGGTTTCACAGGATTACATGCGTACCGCCACGGCTAAGGGGCTTTCACAACGTGCAGTTTGGTTCCGGCATGGGGCGCGTAACGCATTAATACCGATCGCGACATTCATCGGCCCGGCAATTACGTTTATTCTCAGCGGGGCCGTGATTACCGAGACAATATTCTCGTGGCCTGGCGTGGGCCGTACCGTCGTGAACGCGGTGACAGGACGCGACTACCCTATTGTGATGGTCGTCGTCATTTACAGTTCAATTGCCACAATTCTGGGCTTCTTGCTCTCCGACATCCTCTACGTGATTATTGATCCCCGGATTCGGTTAGACTGAGCCGGAGGAGAGAACAAGATGAGTTCCCAAGCAAGCACACCCAATACCATCAGCAAGATCGACGCCACCAGCGAACATTACGTCAGCGAGTCACTTTACCAGAAGGGTCTGCGACGCCTGCGTCGTGATCGACTGTCGATGATCGCCTTCGCCGTGATTATTATTCTGGCGCTGCTTTCCATTTTCGCGCCGTTCATTACGGATAATGTCCTCCATGTGGACCCGAACAAGACTGACCCGATGAACAACTTCCTGCCTTTCGGCACAGCAGGCCACCTTCTGGGCACCGACGATGTAGGCCGTGACCAACTGGCGCGCTTACTTCATGCAGGGCGAGTTTCTCTGGGGATTGGCTTCTTTGGTGCCATCATCACCCTGACGATCGGCCTGACACTGGGCGTCATGACTGGCTATTTCGGCGGTGTGGTGGACGATGTGATGATCTGGCTGATTACGACGCTGGACTCCATTCCGGCCCTTTATCTGCTGATCTTAATCGGCGCGATTTTCAGACCTACGGCGGAAGCCTTAGTATTCGCTATTGCCATTATCAGCTGGACCGGCACGACTCGCCTTATTCGCGGTCAGACCATCCAGATTCGCAATTTTGATTACATTACCAGCGCCCGTGCCCTGGGCGCATCTCCCTGGCGCATCATGTATTCGCACATATTCCCGAACTTGATTTCGGTGACGACGGTAGCGCTGGCGCGTTTTATCGGCACGCTCATTCTCACCGAATCGTCGTTGAGCTTCCTGGGTCTGGGTGTCCAACCACCCACTGCGACCTGGGGCAACATGCTCAGCAAGTCGCAAGCCTTCTTCAAAAGCGGCCCGCATCTTGTGATTTTCCCTGGGCTGCTCATCACCATCACGGTGTTGTGTCTTTATGTGATTGGCGATGGTGTGCGCGACGCATTTGACCCGCAAACCAACGATTAGATCGAAAACATACTGTCGATATAAACAAAAACAGGCCCGCGCATACTGCGAGCCTGTTTTTTATTCAGCACAGATTGATGTGATTTAGCTGCCACCCTGAGTGCGATACTGAACTTCCAGCCGTGCTTTGAGATCATTCTGCCCCGCAATCACCCGGTCAAACTGACCGATCGCCTCTGGCACGGTGTTCCCAAGCTCATCGCGGTCGCCATTGGCGTATGCCTGGAAATTCTCGACCACGGTGTTCATCGTATCAACTAGCAGCAGATGGGTGGGGATCACGCACTCCGGCGCGACCAGTTCGCTGGTGGCATCACGCAGCCGTGACATCAGGATCACATCCTCATAAAGAGCTTCACGAGGTTTATTCGCTGCGTCATTGAGCGTGCTCATAAAATCCGAAACAAATAATTCAGTTGATTGCAGCCAGTTATCGAGGCCGCTGGTCACTGTACAATCCCCTTCCAGGGCGACCGGTGGCGGTGCTGCCAGGGTAATTGGCGGCGCGGGTGTAGCGGGCGGTCCCTCCGCAAGGGCGCAGGACGACAAAAGCAGCAGCAAGAGGACACTGCATAATATCCGCATCAAGGCACATACTCCCTGTTCACAAGTATTGAATCTAGCCTAGCATGAGGTCTATGGAGCGTCAATTTGCTATTGCAATGATTTTGTTTAGAATCAATCATGATTCACAGGAGGAAAGTCTCATGCCCCAACTGCTCAGCCGCCGCGACGACAGCGGGTGGTTAACACCATCGATGGCCGATGTACTGCTACAGAGTCCATCTGCGATCCCAGGTGAGGAAACTTTGCGGACCCAGGTCAACACGCTTCAGCGGCAGCTCGCAGAATTAGGGACTCCTGTGCGCATTACGGATGTGCGTCCTTCCCCTTCGCATACACTCTTTACTGCTCAGCCAGAACGCGCTGGAAACCGGCAGCCAGTCTCGCCAAATGATGTCCGCCGCAGCCTGGGTAAACTCGACAAGCAGCATGAGGATTGGTCGTTAGGACTGGTCTATAAAATGCCTGGTGACAACGTCATGGGCATCCTGCTACGGACTGGGCAGAATATGCCACTTCCACTGCGCCAGATTATCATCAGCAACACCTATCTCAATCACCCATCCACCCAGGCAGTCGTATTCGGTGTCACGCTCCAGCAGCACGCCCTCATTCGCGATCTCAACGTGCTCAACAGCCTGATCGTCATCGGGCCAGAGCAGCAGCGCCAGCATGCCCTCTACCAACTTTTGCTCCCGCTGCTCATGCTCAACACACCTGCTGAACTGCGCCTGGCGCTGGTTGGCCCAGAGATTAATATGCATCGCAACCTCAGTGACAGTCCACACACGTTGGGCAAGCTGGTGGATACGCCCGAAGCGGGCATTCGGCTGTTGGATGGTATGCTCAAAGAAACGGAGCGCCGCCGCCAGTATTTCCTGGAAACCAACAGCGACGATTTTGACAGCTACAACGCCCATCTTGCCAATGCAGGCGAAGCGCCGCTGCCGCGCATCATCATCCTTTTCGACTCGCTGTCGGATGCAAACTGGCAGGCTGAATCAGAGCAGTGGATTCCCACTTTGTGCGACTTACTGCTCAATGGCGGACGGGTCGGTGTGCATGTCCTGGTGACAGCCGACGAAACAGAAGTGATTCCGGAGGCAGTCGCCGAGTCCGCATACACGCAATTCGTGACGCGTTCGGCAGGTAAGCAGATCATTGAAGGGCTGGATTACCTGCACCACTCCGCTCTGCGCTTCATTGATGGGTTTCTCATCGATAAAAACGAAGCGATTACACCGCTTGAATTCTGTGACATCACGGCAGAGGATATGCAGCGGCTGGTCACTTACTGGCAGCACGCTGCCGCGCAGCGTGTTCGTGAGGAACCTGTGGGAACCGGCGAGACAGCGACCACCACGAGTTCTGGTGCCATGACACCACCTGCCAGTACATTAGCCAAGGCAACATTTGCCCTGGCAGGAAGCAGCGACAAGCGGTTGATCCAGCAAGCGGAGGCATTGGCCGCTTACCTGGGCTGGTTGGGCGTTGGCCCACTTCGCGATGTGTTGGGGCTTTCCGCCGCTGATGCACGGGCAGTGCTGGAACAACTCCAGGAAAGTGGCGTGCTTGAAAGCGGCAGTGGGCCAATTCTGCGCTTTAATCGTCTGACGGATAACCCATTGGCAGATGAGTAGTTATCCCTCGTCCACCGGCAGCACCGAGAAGGTGCACGAGTTATAGTTACTTCCCAGGATGACACCAAAATCCGCAGTCCGGTTCGAGTCCGGCTCGATACGAATATTATCCGGGTTTATATTGAGAATCCTCGCGATTTCACCCCGGCTGCTCCCTTTGCTTGACCCGGTATAATCAATTAGTACGGTGTCGGTGTAGTCTGTCGTATCGGCCTGCCCCATTGGCATTGCCCGCAGCCCATCCCAACCGAGTCGATCTGCCGCCACAACATCCCAATCCGCATGTTCAGTGCCATTAAATACATTGATCTGCGCGCCTTCAACCAAAATCTGGCTGTCGGTCGGCGGGCGGTAAAAATCTTCGAGCAGTTGGCGCAGCGTATCATAAACAGGAAGCTGCACGTAGTCGCCACTTGGGGTCTGCCACGGCGTGGTGTGATAGGTGCGTGTCAGAGCGAAATTTTCGATGGTACTGGGGTCGAGGTTTAATCCGATCGGCAGCAAGCCGAGCATATCCTCAAATTGCAGATTGGTTTCAACAAGCTGCATGCCCTCATTCCATAAAGCGGGCAAATTCGCGAGTTGGCCGGTATCACGTGCCTTGCGCCACACGGCGCGCAAAATCTGCTGCTGACGCCGTCCACGGTCGAAATCGGTACTGTTATGGCGCGACCGTGCATACCATAATGCATCTGGGCCGTTCAGGTGATAGTAACCTACATCCAGCACGTAGTAGCCATCTTCATTGACCTTATGCGCTGCCGCTGGAACCTCCGCTCCGATCAGCGGGAGATCCTCAATCGCACAGTCGACAGCCACGTCCACCCCGCCAACGGTATCAACCACTTGCTTGAAGCCAGTCAGGTCGATCATCGCATAATAATGCACGTTGATGCCGAAATTATAGAGGATGGTCTGGCGCAGCAGTTCAAAGGTGCCATCATTCCATCCGCCCGATTGACCACGCATGTACGCCAGGTTAATCCGCTGCATCCCCCAGGCGGGAATATAAACGAACAAGTCACGCGGCAGGCTGAGCATCGCCACGGTGTTGGTGGTGCGGTTGATCGACAGGATGATGATTGTATCGGTGCGGATAAAACCGTCATTCGTGATTTCGCCATCACTGCCCAGCAGCAGGATGTTAAAGAGGTCATTCCCCTGCCGGTCAATTGGTTCAACCCGAGTGGGGATCGCCGTCACATCCACTTGATCGGGGTCAGGATCACCCAGAAAAAGCACCGTCGGCAGCGGACGCGGTTGGTCCGGTGCGGGCGGCAGTGTGGATGTGGCTATTGGATTTTCCGCTGGTGCGGCAGGTGTTGGAGTCGCTGCGGCTTCGTCCGCGGAGGGTGTATTGGTGGCAAACTGCGCAATTTCATCCTGACGCCAATCCTGCCGATGATAAGCGGCCAGCACCAGGTCAGAGAACTGCCGCGCCTGCCCATCCGCCGGGGCGACTGTCGGCGCAAGCACCGTCGCGGTCAGCGGGTAAATTGCACGGCGTTGATCGGCTTCGGTCTGCTCACTCACACGCCGGATCAGCGATTGAACAACGCCATAACCCGTCCACAGGATAGCCAGGATCAGAACAAACGGGATTAAGCGAAAAGCGATAAATGCCAGTATTCGCTGCAACCGTGTTGGACGACTCATATACACTCCTTGCCAGAAAATCGGGCAATAGTGTAGCTTATAGTTCCAATCTATGCGATGCTCAGTCGAAAATCACCGGGATAGCGCAGGGTACTGGATTGCTGCCATGCTGCGTGGTCACACGCACACGCACCCAATGTAGGCCGCGCCCATAAGCTCGTGTATCAACCTCACCCAGGTCCCCATTGCGCACAGGTTCGTTGAATTCGGCATAAAGATCGTAGCTGCTGGCAAAGTCCGGGCGGACTTCGATCTGGTAGGCGCTAAAACTGGTGCCATCCGCCGTGCCAAACAGCCGGAACAGGCCCTGAATTCGCTGGCCGCTGACTGGACTGACAATCTGCACATGCGAATCACTACATCCCTGCGGGCTGTAGGCTGGCGCGCCACCGACATACAGCGGCAAATGTGGCACATACAGGGATGCGCCGATAT
>JAIOHN010000429.1 GCA_019912985.1 Anaerolineae bacterium
CAGCCGGTCCACGATCATATCGACGGCCTGTGCGACTGCTGGCAGAGCCTGCGCCACGGTTGTGGGGACGGTCGCGTCCTCGGCGTTCATGCGCTGGACAATCTCCAACGTGGAGAGGCGGTCAATATCGGTTGTGAGCGGATTACGTTGTTCGGTGAGTGATGTCATCGGTGTTTCTTTCATTTGCAGATTGCGGTGATGGCAGGGCAGCAACCTGCCCTGCTTCGATGTGATTTAACCTGTGGTTTTCATACCTGCCGCGATGCCATTGACGGTTGCCAGTACCGCGTCAAGTATGGCTTCATAATGTGGCGTCTCTGGTTCCAGCTCGCGCAGCTCGCGCAAAAGCTCGACCTGGATAAAATTCAGCGGGTCGATATACGGGTTGCGGCGCTCAATCGAGCGCTTGATGACGGGCGTATTATCCAGCAGTTCGTCCTGCTCTAAAATGGCGCAAATCCAGTGGCAGGTGCGTTCATGTTCAGCCCGAATTGCTCCGAAAATTTGATCGCGCAGCGCTTCATCAGCCACCAGCGCCGCATAGAGTGTGGCAATCCCTATATCCGCTTTGGCGACATCGAGCTGCACATTGTCGATCAGGTTGTTGAAGAACGGCCAGCGCTCGTACATCTCGCGCAGCAGGGCCAATCCATCCGGATTCACGTTGATGTACTGTTCCATCGCAGAGCCAACCCCATACCAGCTGGGGATAATCGCGCGGCTTTGCATCCAGGAGAAAACCCAGGGGATGGCACGAATGGAGTCGAATCCGCCTTTTTTCGAGCGTTTGGCCGGGCGTGAGCTGATTGGCAGGCGTGCCAGTTCGTTGATGGGTGTGGCCTGCTGCCAGTAATCAAGGAACCCGGCGGTTTCATAAACCAGCTTGCGATAGACAACCCGCCCGCCTTCGGAAAGGGTGTTCATCGCCTCCGACCAGGCAGGCTTGACGTTGATTTCTACTGGCGCACCGAGCGCGATGAGGCTGGCGTGCATCACCTGATTGAGATGGCGGCGGGCGATGTTGGGATTGGCATAGCGGTAAGCGATTACCTCTCCTTGCTCAGTGATTTTAATACCACCTTTGAGGGTCAGCGGCGGCTGTGCCAGAATCGAGCGATTGGTGGGGCCGCCACCACGCCCAATGCTGCCGCCACGCCCATGAAATAATTGAAGCGCGACATCTTCATCAGCACAGATGGCAGTCAGCCGCTGCTGCGCGGTGTACAAGTTCCAGTTGGAGGCCAGATAACCGCCGTCCTTGCTGCTATCCGAATAGCCGATCATGATCTGCTGGCGCAGGCCATGGCGCACGCCGCGCGCTTCCATGTGCTTGTGATACTCGGGATTGGCGAAAAGCACCAGCATCGTGTCCGCGCCATTATGGAGGTCGTCAATCGTCTCGAACAGCGGCACCAGATCCACATCGTTCTCAATACCAACTTCGCTCGCCAGCAGCAGCATCGCCAGGGTGTCGCTGGGCTGCTTGGACATGCTGGCGATAACACTGTCGATCACCACCGTGCCATAACGTTCATGAGCGGTTTTTATCATGCGCCAGGTGTTGATGATGCGCTGAGTGGTCTCGCTGAAGATAGAAACATCCTGCGGGAACAGCGGACGTTTGTTGCGGATCTCGCGCGTGAGGATCACCTGCTTTTCCGCTTCAGACAGCTCCGTATAATTTTCGGCGATGTCGTAGTAGCGAAACAATTCATCGAGCGCCGTCACCTGCAAACGCGCATCCTCACGAATGTCGAGCGGGACCAGGTGCAGGCCGAACAAGCGTATCTTGCGGATCAGATGCTGAAGCGATCCCTTGGCGACATGCAGGCCATTGTTCTGGCGCAGGCTGGAATCAATCAGCAGCATGTCATCAAGCAGTTCGCGGTTGGTTGGATAGGCATCAGCCTTGAGTTTTTCCCAGATATGGGTCATCTGCTGACGGTAAATCTCGCCGGGATAAAGCTCATTCAGACGTGGGTCATCCTGCACGGCGGCGCGCAGCTCTGGCGAGACGCCAATTTCCTCAATCGACTGGGTCAGATGCTCACGCAGATAAGCGATGTCATCCAGATACACGCGCCGAGCGGCCTCACGTAATGTCGCCAGTGTTTCCAGCGTGACATCCGAGGTAACGTTGGGGTTGCCATCACGGTCGCCACCAATCCATGAGCCAAAGCGCAGCAGCCCAGGCGGGTTCGACCAATCCCCTTCGGGATAATATTCGTTGAGGTAATACTCAATATCATCGTAAAGTTCGATGGTCACATCCATGATGACTGATGTGAGAAAGTAGAGGCCGAAATCAACCTCGTCACTGACGGTTTTCGAGGATGCACGCGTCGTGCGCGTCTGCCAGAGTTCCTCGATTTCTTCGCGTAATGTGGTTTCCATCACGCGAATCTCACGCGGAACCAGGGCCTGCCGGTCTTGCAGCTCAATCTTTTCCGTCAGGTCATGCATCTTGAGCAGCACTTCTTTACGCTTGGCCTCAGATGGGTGCGCGGTCAGGACCAACCGAACACGCAGGTGATTGAGCAGTTCCTCAATGTCCGCGACCGTCAGCCCGGTTTCTTTCAACGTGCCAACGGCTGCACCAACCGACTCATTGAGCACATGATC
>JAIOHN010000430.1 GCA_019912985.1 Anaerolineae bacterium
CAACTGTTCATGAACCTGATAGCGCCCGTCAGCCTCGCGCCGCAGCAGCGATTTATCCACCAGTGAGGAGAGCGTGGGCAGCGAGGCGTCGGTGATCGCCTGGGCGGCGTCCAGTTGAAAACTGCCGGAGAAGATCGACAGCCGTTGGAATACCTGCTGCTCCTGCTCGGTCAACTGCTGCCAGGATTGGTTAAAGACTGCCCGCATACTGCGATGTCGCTCCGGGAAATCGCGCAAATTGGATTGGAGCAAATCCGTATTGTGCTGAATCTCATCGGCGATCTGGGCGCAGGTCAGCGTCTTAATCCATGATGACGCCAGTTCCAACGCCAGCGGCATCCCCTGCAAGGCCCGCGCGATGCGTGCCACGGCATCAATCTCGGCGCTGAGGGCGAAGTTGTGCCGCATACGCCGGGCATACCAGGCAAAAAGCTGAACGGAATCGAACGATTCGGCGTCGTCGCTATCCTCTGGCGGGATCGCCATCCCACCGACTGGATAGAGCCATTCGTCACGCAGGTTCAAAATCTCACGAGAGGTCACCAGCAGTTTGACGCCGGGGGCCTGCGTCAGTATCTCCGACAGCAGATCAACCCCGACCATCAAATGCTCGAAATTATCCAGCACCAGCAGCAGATGTCGCGGTTGCAAGAACCGCAGCAGCTGCACAGCGGGCGCTTCCTGGCCGCCGAGCGGGGCCTGGATCGCGTCGGCGATGGTCGAAGCCAGAAAATCCGGTGTGCGGATCGACTGAAGATAGACGACTTCCGCGCCATCCTGAAAGTGGGTGGCAGTTTGCCGGGCCACCTCCTCCGCGAGACTGGTTTTTCCACTGCCCCCCGGTCCCTGTAGGGTGAGCAGGCGACAGCCATCGCGAAAGAGAATGGCGCTGATTTCCCGGATTTCTCGCTGGCGTCCGATAAACCCCGCTGCCTGGCTCATTGCAGTCCCCCTTTATTTTGTCTTCGATTATCTATCGAAGACGCAGAGGCTGCAATGTATGATTGAATTAAGCGCTGCGTTCTGCGACCATAAACAGATTGCCATCCGGGTCACTGAACTGCGCCTGGATACCGCCCCAGGGCTGTGGAGTCGGCTCCTGCGTAAAGTTCACGCCCTTCGCGCTCAGATCGGCGTGCAGTTTTTGAATGTCATTGGTATCGAAGATCATGCCGGTGGAGCCGCGATTGATCTCCATGCCGGGGAAGGGCTGCGAGAGTGTGATCGAGGTTTCGCCATTCTCCGGCGCGACCTCCACCCAGCGAAAGTTCTCGCCCATCGGCATATCCACTTTCAGCTTGAGTCCGAGTGTGTTGGTGTAAAAATCGAGGGCTTTGTCCTGGTCACGGACAAATACAGTCGTGACCTGAATGCGGTTGAGCATCCGGTTCTCTCCTTCAATCAATTGAACAGTTCGGAATTGAATTTGAGTGCGATGAGGGCTGGGATGGGATTTGACACCGCTCGATAAGAGCGGCGGGTTCACGCGTCCAGTGTATCCAGCACGGCGGGAAGCTGTGCCAGGAATTTGCGCCAGCCGCTGCCGATGATAAAGCTGACGATCACATCCGGCAGGTCGGTGAAGCCGGTATGGTCCAGCGTGAGCAGTGTGCCGTCTTGCTGCGGCGTCAGCGTCCAGGTGACCAGGGTTTCGTAGCGCATCATGCCGCCGCGAAAAGTGTACGCCAGCCGGTGCGGCTCATCGACGAGTGTGACTTCACCATGGAGCACGCCGTCAAATGTTGGGCCGGGGTCGGTGCGCAGCGTGAAACGATGCCCTACCACCGGCTGAAAATCATTGCTCATAAACCAGCGCGCCAATGCTTCTGGCTCGGTCAGGGCGCGCCACACCCGCGTCGGCGGGTGTTTGAGGAAGCGCTCATATCGCAGGTCGCGCTTCATACATCGTCATCCGCCGCCATGTTGTCGAGATAATCTTCCAGCGCATCCAGCTTCTGTGTCCACAGGCGTTCGAACTGGTTGACCCACTGCTGCACCTCGCTCAAGCGCTCCGCGTTGACGCGATAATAACGCTCGCGCCCTTGCTGGCGCACGCTCACCAGTCCGCTGGCCCGCAGAATGCCCAGGTGCTGGCTGATGGCGGAGCGTGACACTTCAAACGGTGCCGTGAGGTCCGTGACTGAACGCTCACCCTGAGCCAGCGCCGCTAGAAGATCGCGCCGCATGGGATGCGCGATCGCTGTAAATACGTCCTGATCGGCTTGCTGTGTCGTCTTCAATGTCATTTTAGCAATTGCTTACATTTCACTATTATAGATTAGCTATCGCTTAAATGTCAAGTGGTTTATGTCGCTGCCACGACCACGGCAGCCGATGTATCCTGGCGGTTCAGCACCGTCAGATACCAGCCCAGGAAAACCAGCAGCGCCAGCGAGGGCAGCTCCGTGGCCTCTGGTGGGATGCTTAAGTCGCCGCGCAGCCGCATCATGCCGCCTGTCTCGAAGCCGACCAATGGCTGGCCGTCTTCATCCACCCAGGCCCACTTGGTCGCCCAGAAGTTGCTCCGCCGCCAGAAATACACCCGGCCATCTTTGAATTCCAGGCGGCTGCCGCTGTAGCTGTAAGTGGCTGGTTCGTCACCCGTGCCAATGGATTTGATCTCGATGCGGCGGTTGAAGAACCCCTTGCGCGAAAAACTCCAGCGGTTGCCGGGCGCGTCGATCTCAATGTATTCGTTCCACCAATGCGGGCGGCGCATACTGGCGATAGGCTCGCCGTCTTCGCCACACAGGGCATAACTCCAGCCCCAACTATCACTCTGGATCCAGCGCAGTTCCTGTAATTCCAGGTCTTTCCAGTCTTTCATCATAGACTCCTTTTTCTTACTGATTCATACGTAAGAATCATTTTCGGAGTTTCGGAGATGGATTCCCCCAATCCGTAGGGAGCGCTTGACTCGCGGCGGCGATTTCCCCTATACTCACCAGTATGAGCGACCAAATAACGACATATTTCAGCAGCATGGTCATGCGTTACCCGCGTCGGGACAGACGTTGGGCGCTGACTCATGCCTGAAGGCTGAAATCCGCAGCGATCCATCAACCGTCTGTCCAATGGGCAGGCGGTTTTTTGTTGAGGTGTAAAGGTGATTGAAGACATATTACGCACGCTGGTGCGCCAGCTTCAAAATGAACAGACGGTCGCAATTGCGCTGACAGGCAGTTATGCGCGTGGTGAAGCCACGCCCTACAGTGACATCGACCTGCACCACTATGTCACCCAGGAGACGGACTCGCTTTCCTACTTTTACGAAGGCGATACGCCGGTCAGTGTGACCACACTCAATCTCGACGCCAAACACGAGGAATTACGCGCGCCAGAGCGGGCGATCTGGGCGGTGGAAGGGCTGTGGCAGGCGAAGTCGTTATATGATCCAACCGGTGCGTTCGCGGCACTGCAAGCAGCAGCGCACGCCTTTGTCTGGGATGCCACCATGCAGGAAAAAGCCGATGCGTATGCCAGCCATGAGCTGGTGGGTTATGGCGAGGAAGCGCTCAAAATCTGCACCGGCTTCGCCCGTCAGGACGACTCGGCCATCAATTACGGGACCTTAGGGTTGGTGCTGGGCGTCAGCGGGATAATTTTGACACAGCAGGGTATACTTTTGCGGTCGGAAAACGAGTATTTCCGCAAAGCACGCCAGGCTGCCGCCGCGCTGGATGCCGAAATCGAATTCGCTACCGCCAGTGGGGAAACAGCTGCCAGCGTGCGAATGCGCGGTCAGGCCGCGCTGCGCTTTTATATCAAAACGATCAGACATCTTACGGATATTATCCAACCAGAACATCGTTCTGTCATTGATAAAACGGCTGACATCATCACGAGGACATTATGACTGAGTACATTCACGTTTCTGTCGCCTGGCCCTATGCCAATGGTGACCTGCATGTGGGACATCTTGCCGGGGCATACCTGCCCGCGGATATTTTCGCCCGTTACCACCGGCTGAAAGGCAACCGGGTGCTGATGGTGTCCGGCTCGGACGGTCACGGCACGCCGATTTCGGTGGAAGCTGACCAGCGCGGAATCTCACCGCGCCAGGTGTTCCAGCACTATCACGAACGCTTCCTGCTCACCCAGCAGAAAATCGGCATCAGCTATGATCTGTTTACGCATACCGATACCGAGAATCATCACAGGATCGCACAGGATATTTTCCTGCTGCTGCTGGAGCGCGGCTATCTGTATAAAGAGGAGCAGGAACTGCTCTACAGCGAACAGGAAAACCGCTTCCTGCCCGACCGTTATGTCGAAGGCACCTGTTACATCTGTGGTTATGACAGTGCACGCGGCGATCAGTGCGATAACTGCGGCAATCTGATGGACGCAACCAAGCTCATCAACCCGCATAACCGCTCCAATCCCGATGATAAGCTGGTGGTGCGCAAGAGTGAGCATTACTTCCTCGATCTGAGCAAGACCGCTGACGATCTGCTGGCCTACCTCGAACGGGAGCAGGATCACTGGCGGCCCAACGTGCTCAGCTTCGCCCGCAACCTCATCAAGCAGGGTGTGAAGGACGGGCTGCGCGGACGCGCTTACACCCGCGACCTCGATTGGGGGGTGCAGGTGCCGCTGGAAGGTTGGGAGGACAAGCGCATCTATGTGTGGTTTGAGGCGGTCAACGGCTACTTCACCGCCAGCGTCGAATGGGCGAATGACTATGATCAACCCGATGCCTGGAAGGAATGGTGGTATAACCCGGACGCCAAAATCTACAATTTCATCGGCAAGGACAACATCCCCTTCCATACGGTCATCTGGCCGGCGATGCTGATGGGTATTGATGGCATCTACAACGAAGGCAGCGATACGCATCTGCAGCTGCCATATGATGTGCCCGCCAACGAGTTCATGAACATCGAGGGCAAGCAGTTTTCCAAGAGCCGTAACTGGGCGATCTGGCTGCCGGACATCCTTGAGCGCTACCAGCCGGACGCGCTGCGCTATTACGTGGCGATGACCTTCCCCGAAAGCCGCGACTCGGACTTTTCCTGGGATGGCTTCCTCACGCGGGTGAATAATGAACTGGTCGCTGCCTGGGGCAATCTGGTCAACCGGATGCTCGGTTTCGCTTACAAGCGCTTCGATGGGCAGGTGCCAGCTTACGACGAGCTGACCGCCGCCGACAAAGCAATCATCGAACGGGCGGAAAATGCATTTGACGAGGTGGGGGCGCTGCTGGAACAGGTCAAGCTGCGCGAGGCACTGCAAGCCGCGATGGATGTCGTGCGTGATGCCAACGCCTATCTCAATGAGCGCGAACCGTGGAAGTCGATCAAGTCCGACCCGGCGGATGCTGCGCGGACAGTGTATGCTATCCTGCGTGTGATCGACAACCTGAAAATCCTGCTGGCCCCATTCCTGCCGTTCAGCAGCCAGCAGCTTCACGAGTACCTGGGTTATGACGGGCAGTTGTTTGGCGATCTCAAAATCGAGGAATTCGCCGAATCGACGCGCATCCATCAAGCACTGGTGTATGATCCCAGTAAGGCCAGCGGCACCTGGACAAAGAGCGATCTTCAGCCAGGGCAAAAGCTGCGCGAGCCAAGCGCATTGTTCACCAAGCTCGACCCGGAGATTGTCGAGCAGGAGCGGGCTTACCTGGGTGCGCCGCGTGACGAACATCCAATCACGCTGGCGTAACAGCGGTATCAGCGATAATTAACTTTTGGAGGGGTGATGTTGAGTCACCCCTCTGATTGTCTCAAGCAGTTGCCCGCATCCGAAAAAATATCCGCAACCTACGCTTAGCGATGGAGCCACGCGCATGACACGGATTATCCTGATCGGACCCCCTGGAACGGGAAAGAGTACACTCGGCAAGCTGCTGTCACAGCGGTTGGGTATGCCGCAGTTTTCCCTGGATACGCTGCGCTGGGATTACTATGCGGAGATCGGCTATGACGAAGCACTGGCACGCCAGATTCGGGAAACGGAGGGTTTTCCGGCGCTGGTGGCCTACTGGGCGCAGTTCGATGCCCATGCGGTTGAGCGGATTCTGGCGGATCACCCCGATGATTGCGTGATTGATTTCGGCGCAGGCCATTCCATCTATGACGACGAAGCTGATTTTCAGCGGGTGCAGCAGGCGTTATCCGGCTGCCATGTGGTGCTGATTCTGCCGTCGCCTGACCTCGACGAATCAGCGCGGATTTTGACGGAGCGCCAGATGCAATCGGCACCCCCGTCGGACCTCGACATTATTGGCGGCATAGTCGAGCAGTATGTGAAGCATCCCTCCAATCATGCCCTGGCAACGACGGTGATTTACACCAAAGATCAAACCCCGGAAGCCGCCTGTGATGCCCTGGTGGCGCGGTTGAATCTCTAAATTGTGGGTAAACAATAGGAGAAAACAGGGTACAGTAACGTACCC
>JAIOHN010000431.1 GCA_019912985.1 Anaerolineae bacterium
CCCTACTAGAGGTGGCTTTCCTGTTCGGTGCAAATGATGAGTTTTTCTTCTTTGGCTCTCAGTCGGAAATCACCGCCATTCTACAAGGCGAGGCTGGCCTGGATAGCAGCGCACGTTTCCAGCAGGCAAGTACCTACTTCATTACGGAACCGAGCAGCATCCTCTACACAGATGGCCCCGGATTGATTGCGACAACCGTTATTCCCTTGGCATTACTTGGACCGTCCATCGGCAACGTTTATGACAATATCATCGAAGAGTTGGAAAACCCGACGACCGCGAATCCAGAACCACAATTTGTGAGTTACCAGCCAGAAACAGACCCAGTGCAGATTTTGGATGCAGTCGTGAGCATGATCGAAAGCGCCTCGATCACATCCAGCTACAGCACGTCAGGCGTGACACTTACACGCGCCATTATTACGCTGGCAGAATAACCAGGGGAAATCTCGCAACAAGGAAAGGAGACCATCTGCGAATCAATGACCTTAACCAGCAAGGTTTTATCAGAACGTCTACTATGCAAATCACAAAGGAGACTCCATGCACCGCCCCAAAATCTTTTCTATCATTCTATTGATTATTTTAGCGGCGCTCATGACAGTAACCGTCAGCGCCCAAGACGGTATTAGCGTCACCTGTGATAGTGGTGCCAGCTTTGACAACGGTGTCGAAGTGACCGTCATTCAGATGCGCGCGGGCTTTACCTACACCGCCACGGCCATCGGTATTGGTGATTTTGATCCCATTCTGGCGGTACTGGATGCCAACGGTCAGGGCTTATGCGCCGATAACACCAGCGATGCGGGCAGTTACACGGTTAACCTGCCGACCACAGGCGTTGTGCCATCCTCACGTGCCAGCGCGCAAATCAACTTCAGCCAGACCAGTGGCAGCAACCTGGCTGATGTCTCCCTGGTAGTCGGCAGTGTGGGGAATACCTCGGGTGAGTTCGTTCTCCTGCTGGAAGGCATGGCCGCCACCACCGCAGATGGTTCTGGCGATCCTTTCTCCGTGCAACTGACCCCTGAGATGGCAAACTCCGGTGTACCGGTCACGGTCTATATGATTTCCGTCACCGACGCTCTGGACCCGTTGGTGCGGCTCGTTGATGCTGACGGCAACCCGGTTAACGATGATAATGGTGACCAGATCTATTGTGATGATGCGGGTGACGCCTCGCTGTGCTGGGGCCAATCCAGTTCGATGAGTAGTTCCTATGCCACTTATAAAGGCAGCCAACGGCTCGGTGGATTTGGCGCGGATGCCATGCTCTCACTCCCGCTCACAGGTGTCCAGTTCGATAGTGGCCCGCGTTATTTCAATTACCAGATGACCAGCTACCAGCGGTCAACATTTGGGGATTATGTAGTTGCCATTCACGCTGGGGTTGGCTCAAGCGGCTCAAGCAACACAAAGCCACCGCTGAACACCCAACAAGCCACTGCGGTTCCCACACTGCCACCTAAAGACACACCCAACACCACCGCCAGCTCCGGTATCAGTGTCACGTGCGATAGTGGTGCCAGCTTCGATAACGGCGTCGAAATTTCCGTGATTTCGATGCGCGCAGGTTTCACCTATACCGCCACGGCCATCGGCATCGGGGATTTTGACCCCATTCTGGCCGTGCTGGATGCCAATGGTCAGGGCTTATGCGCTGATAACACCAGCGACGCGGGCAGTTACACGGTCAGTCTACCCACTACGGGCGTGGTACCTTCTTCACGCAACAGTGCGCAGATCAACTTCAATCAGACCAGTGGCAACAACATGGCCGATGTCTCCCTGGTGGTTGGTAGTGCGGGGAATACATCGGGTGAATTCGTTCTCCTGCTGGAAGGTATGGCCGCGACCAGCGCTGACGGTACTGGTGACCCCTTCGGCGTCCGGCTTACAGAGGGCATGGTCGCTTCGGGTGTGCCGCTTACTGTCTACATGATCTCCGTCACTGACGATCTGGACCCGCTGATCGCGCGTATCAACAGTGATCTCAGCTATGTCACCGATTCCAATGGCGATCAGGTGTATTGTGACGACGCCGGGAATGCCTCGCTGTGCTGGGGCCAATCCAGCTCGATGACAGGTTCCTATGTCACGCGGCGCGGCAGCCAGCGGCTTGGCGGCTTCGGCGCGGATGCCATGCTCTCTATTCCGCTTGATGGCGTCCAGCTCGATCCCGACCCTGATCTTCGTTTCCTGAATTATGTGATGTCCAGTTTTGAACAGTCGACCTTTGGAGACTACGTGCTGGCCTTCCATATCGGGATTGGTTGAGATAAACACTACAATTGCAGGGGCGCTGATGTGCGCCCCTGTGTTTATTCCACGCTAATTTCACCCGGCAGGCGGATAAAATCCTGTTCTCCCAGGCTGATCCGCTGATTCGTGAGCGGATCATACATCCCAACAATCAGATAAGCTGAGCCAGGGTGGGCCTGCTCATTAAACGTGAGCTCATGCTCATCTACGATATATTCACCTGCTCGCCAGCCATCCGTCGGGCGTCCGCCAGGGATGGCATCGCTCTGCGCCATGAGCTGTCCGCTTTCATCAAGAAGCTGGATAAAAACTGTGTAGCCTTTTGGTGGTGGCACATCACCCGCTTGCCAGATTAGTGTCACAGGCAGGGCTTCACGCATTTGTACGAGTGCATCTGGCGGATTGTAACCGACCAACCTGCCAACATCCGGAATCGACGCATCCACCGGGGCAGCATAATCCGGCGCAACCGAGAGCAGCGGCAGCACTTCGACTTGATACTGTGCCAGCACAGTGCCATCAGGTAGTTGAAGCGCGGCCTCCCCTCCCGATACATCGAGCGGAATCCGTACCTCGCGCCAATCCAGCGTGAATTCATCTACCGTAGCTTGCGATGGAATAATTTGCTCCCATCCATCACCTACCAGATGCAAATCCGGCAGGAGGCCATCCCCTTGCCATAATAGCGTTAACGGCAGATGATCCCCTGTATGCACGGTCTCAGGCTGAGCATTCATGGCGATCAATCGCAGTTGATCGGAAACATCCAGATTGATCTGCTGCGGCAGCGTCGTAGAGCGATTGACACGGGTCCAGTCCGCCCCCTCAACCACTGACCATTTTCCGAGCGGCACACTACGACTGGTCCTATCAGACGTGCTGAGATCATAGCCGTCGAGGTGCTGTTGCTCGTCGTAAACCTGCAGAGATACCGTGTAATCGCCTACTGGTGCGCCAAACGGCAAACGCAGCAGCACATAAGCGGTCGCTGTCTCACCGGGTTGGAGTGTGCTGGTTGTGCGCTGGTTGGCGGTCGCAAACACCGCATCAGTCCGGGCAATCTCCCATCCAAGCTCATTCCGCACAATCAGCGCGGCTTTCAGATCATCACTGGCCGATTGGAGCATTTGCAAGCGGAGCGGGAGGCACACCGCCCGTTCAGCAGTGGTTGCCGGAATCTCCCCTACTGCATCAATTTGGGCCAGTTCAGCATCCTGTGTCGAAATATTGATCGCCGCTGGCTGCATCACCGGCATACTCAAGGCTGGCGCATGATAAAGATAGCTGCGCATCCGATGCACTGCGTAATCATCAGGTGCGTTGACAGTCCCCTGGCTAAGCAAGCAGTCCATCATGCCGCGAAAATCGGCGCGCTGTGTGTACCAGATGTTGAGCGCGACCTCACCACCTGATGGCAGCAGTGGCTGAATATCATCCAGATCAGCCCCTTCCGGCAGCGTAATCCGTTGGGCCTGCACCCCCAGGCGATCCCAGTAGTACCACAGATCATAACGATCCGCATACGACCATGCCAGCACACTATCCTCCGCGGTCAGCGTATCGGCATAATACTGCACCATTCCCCGCGCATCGTCGTGCTGGTAAGCCGGATTCGCTGCCAGAACCATGTTGAGTGCAAAAACCAGCCCAAACCACACAGCGATACCATAACGCAGTCCTACCGGCTTTAAACGCGCGATACCGGCGGCTGGCGGGATCAACAGCAGTGGGACAATCATCACCAGATAACGTCCGTGAAGTTCATTTCCCAGCACGGCCAGCCCAACCAGCAATCCGCCTGTCAGAACCAGGATATGACCGACCAGCCAGCGCGCTTGCACCCGCCGCCAGGGGAGCAGCACAAGCCACAATACCAATACAGCCAGGGCCAGCCACCCTATCACTGGTTCTACGCCAATCACTTCCCAGGGGCTGAACCACAACCCCTGCCACACCCTGCTCAGATAATCTATGTTCAAAATGGGTCGCCGCACCACAGCATTATTGGCAGCCTGCAAGAGCAGAAAACGATCCACAAAATAAGGCAACCAGCATAGCCCAACGACGATTTGACTGGCAAGCCAGCCACGCCAGGGCGGCGACTTCAGGCCACGATGGCTGAGCCATGCCAGCAGCGTCATCACATTCACCCACAACACCAGCACCGGCCCCGTATTATGTGCATACAGTGCCAGTAGCTCCGCCATCACCAGCAGCAACCACGCGCCTCGTGCTGGTCTCCAAAGCAACTGGTGCCACGCAACCGCCAACAACAGCAGCAGTACAGCCATCAGGGTATACATGCGCGCTTCCTGAGCAGCCCACCACAGCGGCGCACTGAACGCGGCCAATATCAACGCCCATTGTGCCGCCTGCCGCCCGAACAACATCCGCGCCAGGGTGTGAATCAATGCCAATGCCAGCATCAGCAGGAACAGCGAAAACAGACGCAGACCAAAAGCACTGTCCCCCCAAAAGTGAGTGCTGATATTCAAGAGCATATAATAAAGGGGTGGATTGGTAGGATCGGCGTCAGCCGCCGCGATCAAGTTAGGCTGAGTCGCAGCATAAGCTGACCAGCCTTCATCGAACCAGATGCTTTGCTGGCCGATGCCGACGATGCGAAGCGCAAACGCCAGCCATAAAACCAATAGGCTGACCGCGAAAGTCGCTCTAAATTGCGGGGATTTGAACCAAAGTTTTGATTTAACTTGCATTCGTTGTTTAGAACACTGTAAAATAAGTCTGACACCGAAAGTGTGTTTTTGCGAAGACAGCATCAGTGAAAAGTTATGAACTCAAACAATCTTTCCAAAGAAGAATTGTCATCGCTATTAAAGCAAGCTCAGAAAGCCCACGCGGAGTACGAAAAGTTTCTCGGCGCGAAAGATGACGACTGGTCAAATTGGTATGCTGATTTTATTCTTAAAAAACTCACGCGCAAAGAGGAAACCAGTGAGGGCAGTGCCCCGACCGCGCTTGTTGAAGTTGAAAAACCCAAGCCACCAAAAGTAGAAGAACCGGAACCTGCCAAGCAAACCGATAAGATC
>JAIOHN010000432.1 GCA_019912985.1 Anaerolineae bacterium
CGAATGGGATGGGCGGTTTGCCTCGGCGTTCATCAACATTACCCTCGCCGAATCGGACAAGTTCACCTTCCTGTACCTGCGCAACGGCGAGCGTGTGAGCCGGCTTTCCTGCGATCTCGAGTTCGGCGAGCTGATTTTTCCTGACAGGACAAGTTTCGATCCCTCCGAGCCGATGATGGTCAAGATGTTTGGCGGCAGCATCGAGAAAATCATCCCCCGCAGGGAGTACGAGGCCATGCTCGAAGAGCATCTGCGGGAGGAAGCGTTGGCGAAGCAATGGGAGGCCGAAAACCCGGAGGACACATGGGACAGGGAGAAAAAAGGCCCGCGCTGGATGGCCAACCCGTACCGGCAATCAAGCTTTCGTGACCACGATTGGCGCCCATTCGACCCGAGCAACGTCTACTTCGACGAGTGCGCGAAGAAGATCGCCGACGAGATCAAGCAGTACAACCGGATTGCGCTCATCATCCAAGGGTTGTTCGACCGGTCCGAGGTGTTTCACCCGCATCCGCCGGTGAAGACTTGGACGCAGGACGGCTTTGCCGCGGCGATCGAGCTGGTCCATGACGGTGCCTGCGTGCTCTACGATGGCCCCAAGCCGGATTTCGAGGCCTACCGTGCCGAGTGCAATGCCAGCCTCAATGCCGATTCGGTGGTGATCGGGCAGGAGCGCGCCTGGCTTGTGCGCGAGGCCGAGAAGGAGAACCGTCGACTCGATCGTGACTGGCGCGTCAGAACGGATCGCCGCCATGTCCATTTCCGGCCCTATGGGGACGACGGGCCGGGGTATGTGGCGAAGATGGCGCAATGGAAGCCCAGGGCGCGTCAGGCGGTCTTTGCCTGGCTGCGCAAGCGGCGCAGCGGAAACTATTACTGTGACGAGTCCCCTGTCCGGGAAACGATCACGGTGGCCGCGGACAAGCTTTTCAACGTGAGCGCCTACAAGCCGGGCGACTTCAAGCGCTTCTTCCGCGACCCGCGCACGCGCGCCGAGTACCTGAAGTGGGCGCCGATGCTGCTGGCGGCGGAGGAGTATCACGCCGGCAACGAGAAGGCTCAGGAGCCGGCATAAAAATGGACATGATCAAGAGACTTGGAAGGAATGAGTGTGGTCGCGACTTCGTGGTGGGTGACATCCATGGGGCGTTCGATCTGGTTTTGCGCGCCATGGATAAAGCCAGGTTTGACCCGGCAGTGGATCGCCTGTTTTCCGTGGGCGACCTGATCGATCGTGGCAATGGTTCGCATCGTTGTGCCAGATTCCTGGCGCAGCCCTACGTGCATACCGTGCGCGGCAACCACGAGGATATGCTGCTCGACCTCTACAAGGATGGCGAGCCGGTCCCGGCGGTGCTAATGTTCGCGGCGCGCTCGAACGGCTTTGGCTGGTGGCTTTCGACGAGCGACAGCCAGCGCCAGGATATTCTGGCCGCGATCCGCGATCTGCCCTACGTTCTCGAAGTGGAGACCGCCCGCGGTACGGTGGGTATCCTGCATGCCGATGTTCCGCGCGGCATGTCGTGGGAAGGTTTTCTTGAGGACATCAAAGAAGGGGAACCATCTACTCTGAAGGCTTGCCTGTGGGGGCGCAGCCGTGTCCAGTCGGGAGATTCCAGCGGCGTCAAAGGGGTCGGCCGGATCTTTGCCGGGCATACCCCTCAGGAAGGCCCGAAACAATTGGGCAACGTTTTCTACATCGATAGTGCGGCAGTTTTTGGAGCGTTGCATGGCGTGGACGAGGGGTGGTTGACCATGGCTGCCATCGATGCCAGCACTTCCGCAATCGCTGCACCACGAAAAGGCAGCGCCTTGGTGGACTTGCGTGTCGACGCCGTTGCGCCGTCAGTTCCGTTTGGGGGTAGCTGGTGAACACCCAGGCGAAAAAACTTTGCCAGTTCTTCACACCTCTCTGGGTGGCGGAGGCTCTGGTCGAGCGGCACTTTCCGAATTTGGACGGGAACGATCTAGTGATCGAGCCATCCTGCGGAGAGGGCAGCTTCCTCAAGGCGGTCCCTGCCCACGTTCCAGCAATTGGCGTGGAGATCGACCCGCGGGTGGCAGCGGTTGCGCGCGAGGAGACGGGCCGGGAGATATTGTGCGGCGACTTCCTCACAATTCCCCTTGATGTCCAGCCCACCGCGATCATCGGCAACCCGCCTTTCATCATGAACACCATCGACGGTTTTTTGGGGCGCGCGCACCAGCTGCTTCCTGAGGGCGGCCGCACAGGGCTGCTTTTGCCCGCCTACGGCATGCAGACGGCGCAAAGGGTGGCCGGCTACAACGAAAGGTGGTCGATCACCGCGGAAATGATCCCGCGAAATGTCTTTCCGCGGCTGCGCGAACCGCTGGTATTCGCCGTCTTCTCGAAGGACCGACGCCGCATTCTGGTCGGGCTGGCGCTCTATAACGAAGCGGCGGATGTGAAGGGGCTGGCCAAGCCCTACAAGGAGGCGCTTTCGTGTTCGCGGGGCTCGATGTGGAAAACCGTCTGCCGTGTCGCGCTCGAACGTCTGGGCGGCGAGGCGGATCTTCCTGCAATTTATGCCGAAGTCGAGGGGAATCGTCCCTCCCGGACACAGTTCTGGCGCGAGAAGATCCGCCAAACCCTGCGCGAGTATGCCGATTGTTTCCGTGTCGTGGAGACGGGGCGGTATGCTTTGGCAAGCGCGGTATGAGCGCAATGCGATTGGCTTTCCAGGCGGCGGGAGTAAGTGGTGGCATCACCTGCCCCTATTGCTTGCAAAAGGCCAGACTGGTGGATGGCGCGGTAATTTACCCGCACCGTCAGGATTTGCGCCAACATCGTTTCTGGCAATGCGCCCCGTGCAACGCCTATGTCGGCTGCCACAAACCGAACCGCCGCCTGGGCCTCGATGGCACCGAGCCGCTGGGCCGGCTGGCCAACGTCGAGCTGCGCCAGGCAAAAAGCGCTGCCCACGGCTGCTTCGACTGGATATGGCAGGATCGCCACAAGACCCGCAGCGAAGCGTATGCCTGGCTCGCGTCCAAACTGGACATCCCGGTCGAGCGCTGCCACATTGGCGAGTTCGATGTGCCGACGTGCCGGCGCGTGGTCGAGGTATGCGAAGGATTTCGCAAATCGATGCTTGTCACTTTTCAAAAATGACCGTCTACGTCGATCGCGCCGAGAACCGGCTGGGCTACATGAAAATGTGCCACATGCTGGCCGACACCGAGGAGGAGTTGCACGCAATGGCGAACAGGATCGGTCTGCGCCGAGAGTGGTTCCAGAATCACGGCACGCCGCACTACGATGTGAGTAAGGCCAAGCGCCAGGAAGCTCTCCGCGTCGGCGCCGTCGAGATAGGACGGCGCGAGTTGGTCGGACTCATCCGGCGGCTGCGTCATCAAGCTGAAGCCGCCAAGACAACCAGTTGTAAAAAAGGAGACGTTCATGAGCAACGCCATTGAAGATGTTCTCGCGGAGCGCGCCCGTCAAATCAACCAGGAAGGCTGGTCGGTAGATCACGACGATGAGCACGATTCAGGAGATATGGCAGCAGCGGGGGCCAGCTACGCGCTGAATGCCGCAGATCAGCTGCACCCCTACACGCAAGGTGATGGAGGGAATGCACAGCCTGTTTTCTGGCCGTGGGATGCCCAATCGTGGAAACCGAAGAACCCTCGCCGGGACTTAGTACGCGCCGCTGCATTGTTGATTGCTGAGATCGAGAAACTGGATCGCGAAAACGCCAGACAGGAAAACACCGAAACGATCACATAAAAGGGAGGACCAAATGATCTACGCTCTCAAAAGCCCAGACGGTAGCCTGATCGACCAGACCGTGGCCCAGTCGGCTAGCGACGCCTGGCATCTGAGCTACAGCTACCTCTTCGATCTAGATGAGGAATTTGGCCGCCGCTATTGGCACAAGTGGGAGGCCTTCAAGCGGGCCGCGCGCCGGCTGGGCTGGAAGGTTGTGCCGGTGAAGATCATTGAAGCAAAAAGGCCGCGGTAATCAGTTTTTTTCAACCAAGGAGAAATCGTGAAAACGTCATCAAAAGCAAAGCCGAAGACTGGATCGGTCATTGAAGATCGTCGCGCCGAAGGGCTTAACCAGTCGGAGTTCTGGAAGCGCTTCGGCGTCACTCAATCCGGTGGCTCGCGCTACGAGGCTGGCCGCGCAATACCCAAGCCTACCCGGTTGTTGATGTGGTTGCGCAAGACAGGGCGTATCTCGGACCGTGATTTGGCGGATGCAATGCGGGCTATCAGCAAGTAGCCAAAGGTATTCAACTCAGCATGTCTAGCGAACCAGCCCTCTGGCGACTTGCCATTGGCCAACCGTTTTCCCCGGAAAGGACGAAGTGGGACGATGGCCGTTTCGAGTACCGCTATTTCAAAGGAACCCACCTGCTTCAGGTGTGCCTTTCCTCGCCCAAACAAAGTGAGATCGATGCCTTTCGCAGCGGCAAGATGAACATCGGCCTGTACGTTGAGCGGAATGTCATCTTTTTCCTGTTTCGTATCGAAGGCTGCATGGATTGGTCGGACCAAGCCCTATCGATTCAGCTGGTGCCGTCCACGGATCGCGAATTGCCGCCGCTTAAACCGGGAATGCGTACTTTGCTTTCAATGGTTCTGGTTGATGCCGATACCGGACTGGTGGCGGCCCTGCGTGCGGTCACGTTCAGCCCGCAATTCACCCGGCTCATGCACCAGGCGCTAAGCCGTCAATTGGAGTTGCCGTTCGATGCCGCCACGCACCAGGCAGTCATTGCGGATGTTTACCGGCGATTCCCGAAATCAAAGGAATTGGCGAAGGCCGCGATGGTGATCGAGAAGGCGGGGGCGAGAGCGCCATAAAAATAAAAACCGCCCTCCCAGAGGGGAGAGCGGTTGGTGTTGCGAGTAGTTATTTTACCAGCGCCAGCGTGCGCGCATCCCCGAGAAGCAGGATCTCGCCCGAAGGCAGGCGGGCTTCGTAGATGAACCCGATGCAGCCGTCCTTGTTGGACTGCCACTCCTTCAGCGCCTGCTCGTAGAGCTTGAGCAACTGGGTGATGGCGGTATTCAGCCATTCCTGCGTTGCCTCGATGCCCCAGGCCGGCGCCTGGGCGGCCATGATCCTGCGCAAGCGAGTCAGGTGGTCGAATTCGGTGTCATCCACCATCGCGCCCTCAGACTTGCCGCGCAGGCGGTTGCGGCCGATCACCAGGGGAATCTTGATCCTGGCGCTCATGTCTCCACCTCATCGTCACCGAGCATCGAGCGCAGTTCACGCTCGGCGTCCGTGTCGCGGAATACGCTGACCTTTTCGTTGGCTACCCCGTGCTCTTCCGCCAGTTGCGCGGCGGTGATGCGAGCGTAGCTTTCGATTTCGGACAGCGGGGCTGTTCTGCCGACGCGGGTGGCGATCACGTTGGTCGAGTCATACGGGCTGTTGCCATATTCCTCGCTGTGAATTACCTCGCCATTGGCATAGACATCCACGGTGTAGCCGTAGGCATGGAAGCCTGCCACGACAGCGCGCTTATCCAGCGAGATACCGCATTCGCTGTTCATCGTACCGCCCCCGCCATCTGGCCGTTCTTCGACCGCGAGTCCAGCCCGGACATTATGGTTTCCACCGAGATGACGGGCAGGCCGTGCTGCTTGGCGAGCGATACGACCGCCCGCTTGAATTTTGTTTCCGGTTTCATTAGTTGGCTCCGAAAAATGCAGGAAGCCATCGCCCGCGGCAATGGCGTTCCCGCGGTGGGTTGAACTGGTGGCCCTATCAGGCCGTCAGAGGCCGGATTGCTTGCTGCCCCAAAAGAGGCTTCAGGCGGAGCAGACGAACCGAATAGGCTCCTGCGATCATGTGCTCCATCTCCGCGACAAGCGCATCGATGGTTTGCTCGATCTCGTTCTGAGGCGCACCAACAGGGAGGGTTGCATGGCAAGTTGCCAGCACGTTTTTCCCTGCGCTAGTGAAATCGCCGTTGGCGAGCCACCAGCAGTCGTCCGATTGGAAAAACGACAACCAGACGGTGGCCTGCTTCGGCGCAACAACGGTCTCGAAAGTCTTGATGAAGGCATCGACAATCCGATCCTTTTGCCAGCCGTGATGGGCAAGGCGGGAAACGATCATTTCCTTCACAGATCCTCCGCTTCGATGACGAAGAGCTCGCTGGGGCCGGCGTAGCCGGCTTTCAGGAAGTGGATCGTCACAGCAAGCCTTTTTCGGCAAAAGAGGTGATCCCGGCGCCGCCGATTACCATGTGATCGGTAACCCTCACATCAATCAGATTGAGCGCCTTGCGGAGCTGGTCAGTGATGTTTTCGTCAGCCCGGGATGGCTCTTGTACGCCGCTGGGGTGGTTGTGGGCAAAGATGGCCGCCGCCGCATTCCACTTCAGGGCTTGCTTGACAACTTCACGCGGGAAGACGCTGGTCTGCATGAGCGTGCCACGGAAGAGTTCCTCGAATGCGATCACGCGATTTTGGCTATCGAGCCAGATCACCATGAAGACTTCGTGCTCGAGGCAGGCGAGCTTCAGGCGAAGATAATCGCGGACCGCCTGCGGGGAGGAAAGAGCTTCCCGCGCAGTCGCGAAGCGGCGTTCGATGATGGCGACCGCCCTCGAGATGATTTCGTTGTCGTCCTCTTCCTCCAGAGTAACGTTGTAGGGGAGCATGTCCTCGAGCACGCCGTTTACTCCAGTCTGTGTTTCGTGGTTTTGATCCATTTGGTTCTCCATTTCGGGCGACATGCCCGGTTCAGGAGGAATTGCTGCCCAAGGCCCCAATAAAAAACCGCCCCCGGGAGACCCGGGAGCGGTTGTGGAGTAAAGCCGAAGCGATCAGGCGGTTTGCAGGGACATAAGGTCCATCGCATGGGTATCCCCCACGCGCAGCCGCATACCCGCGCGCCGGCGCTCGCTGACCCAGTAGTTCAAGGCCTGGTAAGCATACACGCCGAGCACATCCACCTTGTCGTGGAACGCTTGGTAGAACTCCTGCGGGTGGTCGTGGCCTGTCCCGCTGGCGTTGTCATGCCCGAATTCGTGCAGGAGCAGGGAACCGATCGCGTGGAAAGCGTGGAACCCGTGCCCTTGCGCGCCGCCGATTTTCAGGAACTTGCGTTCGATGAAGATTGTCGAAAATCCGTCAGTGAAGCCGTCTGCCGAGTCGCATTCGCATACGCGAATCGTCCTGTCATCGACCCCGGCCGCCCTTGCGATGATGGCCGAGGTATGGCTGATCACCTTCAGGGCTACGCGCTCTTCCTTCGAAAGCTCCTTGTCTTCGACAATCCGGTGTTGATCGCTGAGCGATCTGGCAGCGGTATCGATATCGACCAGGGCGTCTTCGAGCGTCTGGGTTACCTGTTGAATTTTCTCGCGCCGACACCACCCGCCGAAATCCGGAAACAGTTTGGTGTTCTGCTCGATCCGCTTCAGGATCTCCGGCATGGTTTTCCAGTCAGCCCTGGATCTAGTCCTGGGGGAGAGCACCAAAGCCAATCTGGATTGATGCACCCGGTCGGCCTTGGCGTGCCCGGCCGACAAATCAACCAGCAGCCCGGAGGTTTTGTCGATCGCATCCTTCAGCCCGAAAAGGGAGAGGTGGCGACCGCCGTGGTCGGTGAAGACCTTGGCGCTGACCAGTGCGTCGTAGAACTCCTCGCCGCTTTCGAACTGCCCTGAAAGGAGACGATCCATCATGACACCGCGGTAGGCCTCGTTCTGGACGGGAGCCTTTTCCTCGGTGCTCTTGACGTGCGCCTGTACCCTGGCTGCGATCCGCTTCCAGACCTTGCATTCCTTCGCCAAAATGTCGTTCCTGGCGAAGTTAACTTGCAGCTGGTGTTTGGAAACAACGATGCCGCCGGTGCCGAGGAAGCTGGTGGGGTAGCCGGTCACGTGAATGCCGAGGTTGTAGACGTCCAGCGATCTGGCGGATTCCCGCAGCAGATACCAGGCGTCGTCGTCCTCGAATGTCCATTTTTCCTTGTCGAGATCGACCGAGACCTGTTCGCCATTGACCAGAACCGGTATCGGCGCGTATTTGCACAGCTGGCGCAGGGCGTCCTGGGTTTGGATAAGCTCGGAAGGTTTGAGCGATTCATACAGCTCGCACGAAATACTGCAGCCCGACTGCGCCGCCGGCGTTTCGGCCAGGTGGTAGGCCAGGCCCATGTCGCGGATATCGACGTCCATTGCGAAACGGCCTGAACGCCACTTGTTGCGTGTAAACGCCATGATCTGGCCGCGGCCCATGCGGAAACGGCCGTAGCGGGCGTCTCCTTCCTGGTGTGGCGTGCCGAAGGTCTCGAAGAATTCCTCGATCTCCTGGCGGCTGGTAAAGCCCTTGCCGTCATCGGTGACTTGCAGGGTATTGCTGGCCAAGGCGATCTCAACTTTGGAGGCGCCGGCATCGATGCTGTTCATCACCAGTTCGAGAATCGCTTTCTGAAGCGTCCCGGCCTGGCTCTTGATGATGCTCCACAGGATGTCTTTGTGGATGCGGAATTCCCGTTTTTCTTGCGGTTGCATGACGTCCTTTCAGTATTTCCAGACAGGATGCTTGTCCGGGATGGATTTGAGTTTGATCGGTCCTTCGGTGACCCTGGGGAAGAATTCCACCAACCAGGTCGAGTTGTACCAACTCGGCTCGGGGTCAATCAGGCGAACAATGTTTGGTGCATCCGGGCCGCGTTTGATGACCCGGATGCGGCAGGATCTGGCCCAGGAAGGGGCGCTTTTTTTGACTTTCCACCGGATGCAGGCGGCAATGCGTTGGGTTTCCTGAAGGCCAAGGATGATTTCACTATCCTTGCGCGACATGGGGTTCGTCATTGTCATCATCGCCATCAGGGGAGGGGCCGCCCAAATCACCAATTACTTGCCAGCCCAGCTCGACAGAGCGGTCTTCGACGCGGCGCGGATTTACTTCGCCCAATTCATCCGGGTTCCAGACGATCACGGCAAAGCCGCGGTGTTGGAGTGCGCGGATGACCTCGGTTTCATACTCGGTCAGCTCATTCTGGTTGCTTTCGGTACTCATAGGTTTCTCCTGTTGCGGGGCGACATGCCCCGGTTCAGGTGGTATTGCCCCTGGAGGAGGCAATAAAAAACCCGCCCCCGGATAAGGGGGCGGGTCTGGTCAATCAGCTTGGTTGCTGATAGCTTACTCGGTATCGGTGCGCATGCCCATGGCTGCGCCCATGATGGCGCCTATGACGTCGGCGGGCGCTTCCTGCCACTCATCCTGGTTCCAGTAGGCCAGCTCGAGACCGTCGATGACAACCCGGACGTACGAACAGGGCTCGGGGTGGCTCGGACAGCGCAGCTGCCGCGCAGTGCCGGCGATGGGCAGAGCGCATTCAACGATCGCGCCGCTTTTTGCGTAGTCATCCGCCATGGCGTCAAGCGCATGAACGGCCTCGAACTCGGCAATGCCGTATTGCGCGCGCAGCAGCGCGATGACCTCCGCGCGGTCCACAACCTCCTGGACCTCGGAATCTTCTTCCGAGAGCATATCGGCAACGCTGCCGGCGAAAGCGACGACATCCTGGCCGAGATAGCGGTAGGAGAAATCGCACAATCCGGCGAGACTGCCCGTGGCCGCTTCGGAAATGGCATCGAGCATGTCTTCCAGGTCTCCCTTGCTCAGGAATTCCGGGACCGTCACGGTGCCTTC
>JAIOHN010000433.1 GCA_019912985.1 Anaerolineae bacterium
TTCGAGAGTGTGCAAGATTGGACTGCAACCTGGTTGTCCAGTTGCCAAGCGGCTCAACAGTCACAGTCGTTGGATGGGAGCACGGTGAGACTTACAACGGGAATGACATCTGGCGACGGATACTTTACAACGGCGATGAGATTTATGTGCATAGCTCATTGATTTCGGTTGATCGCCCTGCTCCAACAAGCGTGCCGGTGCAGCAACAGGTTCAAAGTGTGCCACAGCCACAACAAACGGCACCTCAGCAGCAATGGAATTGTGTGGGCGATCGGTACAATTGCAGCGATTTTTCCAATCGGGCCGAGCTGATGAGCTACTGGAATATGTGTCCTGGTGATCCGTCTGGACTGGATGGACATCCATCTAACGGTATCCCATGTGAAAGTTTAAGGTAACAAAAAAGCCCCGTGCGAGGGGCTTCAAGATAAGCACTCCTGCGGCTCCTAAGCTGCAACGCAACTTAACAACCACATACCCTTATCATCCGAACCAAGTGAGGACTCCCGTCCTTCAAACTTAGGTCAGGAGAGACAAAGGATTGTCGGGGCGACGGGATTCGAACCCATGACCTCTTGCACCCCATGCAAGCGCGCTACCGGGCTGCGCCACGCCCCGAGGTGATGACCGAAGTATAGCTTAGTCATGGGGTGCTTGCAAGCCTCAATGCGAGCCTTGTCAGGGTATTGTGTGAAGTTAGGATTGGGTGGTTGCAACGCCCGTGCCACGCTCTTATACTTGGTTATAAAAAGCCGTGAAGCTATTGTATCCCTCTACGCGATTATTAGGATTGGCTCACCTGATTGAAAATTCTGTGGAGTAGCACAGAAGGTTTATGCAAGTTAGTGTCAAGATTATTGGAATAATACTTCAGATAAAGGGTAACTACGGTTGTGTAATAAACGATTTGAGGAGTGGCGATGATGTCCGAGGAACCAAAAGTTTCCTATGGTCTATCCACGAACTTGTTCGCAAGCCGTAAAGCCAGTGGGGAATCGTTGGTGGTAGGCGGCATTGGCGAGGATTCATCGCGCTGGACACGTGTGCTTTCAACGCGGGCCGCACAGATGCTGTGGTTTCATCTGACCCGCTTGTTGTTCCCGGAAAAGTCGGAGATGGTCACCGCGCTGGTCTCGACCGCGCCTCTGCGCAGCAATACCCTGCCGACAATAACCACCCATATGGTTGTTGATCCAGTTGAGGGTGGTGGTGTCGAAATTATCGGCTGGGTGGGTGATAACACCTGGTGGGTACGCCTGAATGATTATGAGGCACGACGCTTCTGGACCGCCCTCGATCTGGCACTCTACCCCGTGGGTTGGCAAGGCAAAAAATCCCAGCAGCAGTAAAAACAGCCAGGAAACTCGAACGCGAGACAGGGATGACCTGTCTCGTTTTGCCTTCGCCTGGAATGTATACTACTATCAAATGTAATTCAAACGCGTGCTCAGCTACAGGAGGTCTGTATGAGTTCCTATCCCCCACCCGTGTCAAAACCGGCTAACCCGGGAGATGCGGTTGTTGCTCTGGCAAATACGAAATCTGCCTACATGAACATTCGCACTGGGCCGGGTACCAATTATGAGGACATCGGGGATATCTACGATAATAGTGTGGTCACCTATTACCCGGGGACACGCACTGGTAGCGGTTGGGTATGGCTGGAGCAGAATCGGCTGGCTGGCTGGGTATCCACCAGTGTGGTGACTTTTGAGGGTAGTGATACGACGGTTCCACCCGCGCCAACAGAGCCAACCCCCTACGATAGCAAAGTGAGTGTCTGGTACTGGAAGGGAAGCGCTGTTTCGGAAAATTCGATTGAGGAATTGGCCGCGAACATCAAGCGAACCGCCCCTTACGTGACCGATCTTTTTGTGAAAACCAGTGATTACACCACCACCAGTGGCGCTCGCTGGCAGGGATATTGGGATACCAAGCGCGCAATGGCAATTGATGGCCCTCAGAGCATCGAACGTTGGGTGCAGATCCTGGGTCAGTATGGCATTGGTTTTCACGCCTGGTGTGTCCCACATGGTGTAGACATTGCGGGGGAAACGGGCCTCATCATTCAGGCATGCCAGGTTGCTGGCGTGAAGTCGATGATTCTCGATGTTGAGCCGTATGCCGGTTTCTGGTCTGGCGGTGAGAGTGGTATCCGGCCATTCATGGTGCGTATCCGGCGTTCGGTTCCGGGTTCTTTCCACATCGGCATGTCCGTGGACCCCCGTTCGCAACATTTTAGTTCGGTCTATCCGCATGAGTGGTATCCGTTCGTCAACAGTGTTCACCCACAAACCTACTGGGCGACATTTCGGAAAACCCCGGCAGCTGCTCTGGAAGAGACCTACCGTGTGTGGGGGGGGTATGGCCGACCGATCATTCCAGTGCTTCAGGGAGATGCTGAACTGGAAGATATGAACAGCGCTCGTAATCTGTCTGTGGAGCGCTTCCACGCGCCCGGATTGAGCTGGTGGCGCTTAGGTGTGATTAACTCACGCCAGTGGGTTGGGATCAATCACCCGATTGAACCGGGCACAGTGCCGACTGATCCGGGTGAGATCCCTCAATATGGCGATGAAATTGTGGTGAAACCCGGCGATGCAGGTTTCGCCAGTGGCTCATATACCGGGCGATCAGAATACAGGGCATTTCTGAGCACCTGGGGATGGGTCGTGTACTATAAAGCGACCGAATCTCAGCAGAGCAAAGTCTGGGCGCAGTGGTCACCACGCCTGCCGGGGCCGGGCAAGTATGAAATCTCGATCTTCGTCCCTACGCGACATGCCACGACCAAAAATGCACGCTTCAAAATTCACGGCGTAAAAGGGCAGACCGGTGAAATGCTGGTGGCGGTTGACCAGTCACGTTATCGCAATCAATGGGTGCCGTTGGGTGAGTTTGATATGGATATTAGCCGCTCGAATGCTGGGACTGTGTTCCTCACCGACCTTACCGGAGAAAGCGGCCTGGAGATTGCTTTTGACTCCGTGCGCTGGCGTCAGATACTGACCTCAGAGGAACCAGGACCGGAAGGTTATTTCGCGGATGGCTACGATGCGCCTATCGGCACAAATGAGGAACGTCGCTCAACTCAAGTGTGGCCGGGAAGCTGGCTTGATGCCAGCCCCTATGGACGGTTGTACTTTGTTGGCACGCCCAACGAAGCCTATCACACTGGCGCAGACCTCAATCTGCCGCGTGATGCTGACCGGCACACGCCAGTTTATGCAGCGGCAAGCGGCGTAGTCACATTCGCCGGGCGGATGCCCACCTGGGGAAATATCATCGTCATCCGGCATGATCCGCTGAAGAAGAACGGTAAGGTCATGTATGGTCGTTATGCGCATGTGGAAGAGATGCAAGTGACTGTCGGCGAACGGGTCAGCCGAGGACAGCAGATCGCCAAAGTGGGCAATGCGTTCGGCCAATGGGCATACCATCTGCACTTTGACCTCAGCCCAACGACGATTCTGGCTACTGAGCCGCAGCACTGGCCGGGTAAGGATCAAAGAACGCTGTTAGCCAACTATGTTGATCCGCTGGACTTTATCAAGGCCAATCGTCCGTAATCCTGATAGTAAAGAACAGGGCGCATCCAACGGTGCGCCCTGCAATTACCTCTGTATATGTTTAACCTCTAATTTTCCTCTGGGAACCGTCCTCGCCCGAGAGGTGTAAAAACCCATAAAGAACGAGGAGCGTACTTTATGCTGAGAGAACTGCGTGTCAACTGGTTTGTACATCTGGCCGGGGCGATCATTTTAACCATTATCTTCATCCAGGATTTGCGCTTTGGATCTCTTCCTAATACGTTCGCGCCCCTGTTTATCGATAGTGGACGCTGGGCGCTGCGATTTCTGCTGCTGTCCCTATCCATCACGCCGCTTTACCGTTATCTCCGCTGGCGCTGGGCGATCCCGCTGCGCAAGCCATTGGGTTTATGGGCGTTTGGATTTGCCTGTGTTCACCTGGCGCATTATCTCTTTTCCCAGGGACCGGAAGCTGACTGGGTCGTGCTGTTGGGCCAGGATTTTGTGATTCTGGGGTTGGCAGGCTTTAGTGTGTTATTGCTGATGGCGTTGACCTCGAACCGGCGGGCGATGGCGATGATGGGGCAGTGGTGGAAACGGCTGCACCGGTTGGTCTATGGAGCCGGGGTATTGGTGGCGATCCACGCCATGATAGGCGTGGTGAACGGCAAGAAGGAACTTATTGGGGATTCGAGTGGTTCGCTTGAGATCAGGTTTTATTTTGTGGTCTTGGTTGTACTGCTGATACTTCGCATCCCGGCGGTGCGCCGGTTGGTGCAAGGGTGGTTGAGGAAAGCACCACCCTGGAAGGCCGCTGTTCGCTCACAATGATGCCGTCGTGAAGCAAACAAAACAGGACATAGCAGGGAGTTGATGGCTTCTGCTATGTCCTTTACTGGTTAAAACAGCCCCCAATCGTCAGCAGCGCCTTCTTCCATCATACTGGGGTCCCACATTTCCAGCCCCATCTCGATTGTTGTTGGCAAATCGAGAAAGTTTTGGGCAGTTCGACGCGTCTGTTCTAGTAGCTGAGGTGCATACGGACAGAACGGCGTCGTCATAATCATCAGCAGGTGTGCTCGGTCGTCATAAATCTCAATATCACGAAGCAAGCCCAGCTCAATGACATTCATCCCAATCTCGGGATCAACAACAGAACGCAGCGCTTCGCGCACGCCCTCTTCTTTACTTATTATGTGATCATTCATGATTGATTCCTGATAGATCTCACCTTTAAATTATCA
>JAIOHN010000434.1 GCA_019912985.1 Anaerolineae bacterium
GCCTACATGCGTGGGAAGGCTACCAGTCGTACCAGGATTACAACTCGAGTGAGTTTGAAGTCACGCCAAGCATCACCTTAACGCCTACTCCGCAGTAGCTTGGGAGTGAAGTTAATCAACAAACTGCTCTGAGCAGAGGTAGTATAAGGTAAGTAATCGGAAAAAGAAGCAGTATGGATAACAAGGAGCACGGTAAGATGAGCGCAGAAACAACAACCTCAGCCCCCAGTTCAATTGATGAACTGAAGCGTGGCATGGAACTGCGCGGTACCATCAAACGTATTGAACTTTACGGCGCTTTTGTCGACATTGGTGTGGGTACAGATGGTCTGCTGCATATTTCGCAGTTGGGCAAACCCAATGTCCGTAATGTGGAAGACGTTGTGAAGGAAGGCGACGAAGTTACCGCTTATATCCTGAAGGTCGATAAAGAAGAAAAGCGGGTGGCACTCTCGCTGGTGAAACCACCGGCAGTCACCTGGGATAATTTGAAAGAAGGCGATCAAGTTACGGGGAAAGTCGTTCGGCTGGAGAATTTTGGCGTATTTGTGGATATTGGTGCAGAGCGTCCAGGTATGGTTCATGTCTCCGAGCTGGCTGATGGCTTCGTAAAATCTCCGTCGGATGTGGTCAGTGTCGGTCAGGAAGTCGAAGCGCGTATTCTGAAAGTCAATCGCAAGAAGCGCCAGATTGACCTGACAATGAAATCCGTCGAAGAACCGGTTGCCACATCTTTCCAGGCAGAAGAAGACGAACATCTGCCGACCGCCATGGAACTGGCCTTGCGCCGGGCTATGGAACAACAGGAAGATGCAGAAGAAGAACGGGGCAAGAAAAAGCAAAAATCCAATCGTCGTGCAGAAGAGCAGGACGATATTCTTGCCCGTACACTGCGCAGTCAGGCAAAATAGGCAGCACCGCGCAAGCTGGCTGGAACCTAAACGTTCATACGGCTTATGCAACTCTATAACGGGAATCAAAAAGCCTGCCATCATTCGTGCAAAGCAGGCTTTTCGCGTTTCTCAATCTCAGGCCAGGGACTGGCGCAACCGCAGCAGCGATACCACGAATAACAGGGTGATATTTAGCTCGTGCGCGAGGCACCAGGGGCAGAGGGCCTGTAACAGCACCACCTGGGCATAGACCAGCCACATTGAAAACAGAAAACCAAACAGGGTAATGCCGAAAACCAGCGCAGGTCCGAAACTCTGCAGGAAGCCGATCCGGTCTTCCAGCAGAATAAGCGCGCCGATGAGCAGATAGGAGGCAAAGCCAAGGTAGGCAACTTCGATACCCATGAAGCGTGAATAGGCGCTGCTGGAAACAAGATCGCAGTTAAATGCGCCGCTTTCTACACAGGCCACGCTGGTATTGGTGAGCTTGGTATAACTGAGATAACCACTTATGACCAGCCCGATCACTACGAAAATCAGACTCAGTATAAACAGGGTGTTTCGAGGAGTGGATTGCGTATTTTCCGACACGGTTTTCGTAGCCATTATTTCCTCACAACACTTCACGACGAAGCAGACGAACGGTCATCTCGGTGCCTGCGGGCACCAGTTTAACATCCTCCGGCACGATCAGTAAAGCATCAGCCAGCACCATCGACATGAGCGCTCCCGAACTTTGTGTGCCGGTTGAGTGGGCGACCAACCGCCCATTTTCACGACTGAGTTTGACACGCAGATAACTGCGGCGGCCATCTGAACGGATGTCCTCGCCTGTGATCGCCTGCGCTGTCTGGATATTTTCGGGCAGGTGCAGTAGCTTGAGCAGCGTGGGACGAACGAATACATCGAATGTCACCATTGTTG
>JAIOHN010000435.1 GCA_019912985.1 Anaerolineae bacterium
ATACAGCAGCGGCAGCGATCCTTCGGTAAACGAAAGCACGGCCAGCAGCAGCGAACAAAACACCAGCACCAACTGCGAAATCAGTGTTACCCGTTTGCGATCATAACGGTCAGCAACATAGCCACCCGGCAGCGATAACAGCATCACCGGGATCACCTGCACCAGCCCCACCAGGCCCAGCGCCAGTGGATCGTTGGTGCGTTCGTAGAGTTCCCATCCCACGCCAACACTTACCATCATTTCGCCCACCTGCGCCACAAAACGCCCGGCGATCAACAGGCGAAAATCAGGAAAGCGCCAGGCGGCATAGGGATCACTCTGGGTTACAGTATCAGTCATGAAGATTGCCTTTTGCTTGAATGGATGGATTACAGCAAATCATCGTCAGCCAGACACTTAGTATGCCATCACATCCCCACCCAAACATCAGACCATATCAGTCCTGCGGAGCGATGTAAACTCTACTGCGAGCATGATTCGGTATAATGATCTCAAAAATCAGTATCGGGGGACGCCTTGGAAATCAAAGATTTCTCCGAAATCGAGAGCGAATTTCTGGAACGTGTGCAGAAAATGGTGTGGTGCAGTGTAGCCACCGTAGATAGTCGTCAACGCCCCCGGTCGCGCATCCTCCATCCCATCTGGGAGGGCAAAACCGGTTGGATCGGTACGCATCGTACATCCTATAAGGGCCGCCACATTGATCACAACCCTTATGTTTCACTGGCTTATATCGCCGATGTCGCCAATCCCGTTTTTGTCGATTGCGTGGCGGAATGGGTGGATGATCCCGCACAGAAACAGCTCGTCTGGGACTTGTTCAAGAACACTCCAGAACCGGTTGGTTATGACCCCGCCCCCATCTTTGGCGATCTCGAAACCTTCGGTGTGCTCAAGCTCACGCCCTGGCGCATCGACCTCGTAACCTTCCCCTTCGAGTCGATGGCCACAGGCACTAAAGTCTGGCGGGCTAGCCCGAAATAACCTTATGGAGATGCAAGAGAGTAAACAGCAAACATCAGACCCTATCAGTCCATCGATTTCACGCCTTCAATGAACTCAGCTTCAGGAATGCGCTTCTTAACAATCCTGATGCCCTCAAACGCTGCTAACCGTCCCGCCCGTCGTTCCTCCAGGATCACCAGTTGAACCCACAGATTTTTGTATACCTCCAGCAAATCATCCATCGTTTTTGAGCCATCGCCAGCGCTGAGAATCCGAATCACAGCAGCAACCTGTTTCCGCACCATCGTAAAAAATAATGCTGTATCTTCCTCAAGCCAACCCAGCACAAAACCGTGCAAAACCATAGCCAACGCAGTAATATCGGCTATTTTTTGGTCTCTACTTCGGTAAGACAACAAAAGACATGCTTCAAGTGTTGCTTTAAATTCCAATGCGCTGGAGCTGGCGAGGGCGCTGGTGCGGTCGAGAGCGCTGGCGAGCTTGAGGCCGAGGGCGCTGGCGCTGGCGAGCTTGAGGCCGAGGGCGCTGGCGCTGGCGAG
>JAIOHN010000436.1 GCA_019912985.1 Anaerolineae bacterium
TGTTGGGGCTGGTAGTAGGTGCGCTCATCACTTACTGGTTTGGCATGGGGCAGCGGATTGGATTCGGCGTACCGGTGGAGACGCCAATTGCTGATCTTGGCCCCGCACTTCAGGCTTTCAATCGAGGGAATCTGGATACCGCCATTGATCTCTCTCAACGGCTGCTTGCCATACAACCCGATAACATCGGCGCGGTGATGGTGCTGGCACGGGCATTAATCTATCGCAGCTACAGCGATTACAACTACAGCGCTGACCGGGACTCCGCGCAGCAGATCACGCAGGAGATGATCGAGCAGTTTCCCAAAAATGCCGATGCACTAGCCATTCACGCTTTTGCGCTGCAAGCCAACGGTCAGCCTGCCACAGCAGCCGGGTTCGCGCAAACCGCGCTGGAAATTGACCCGAATCACGGGTTGGCGCGGACCGCGCTGGCATTGAGTTACAGCGGTGTCGGCAGTCACGACACCGCCTTGCGCGAGAGCCTGCTCGCGGTTGAAGACCCGGGCTGGAAGCTGGACACCTACCGCGCGCTGGCGCTTAGTTACAGCGGCGTCGGGGAGTATCAGAAAGCGCTCGAAGCCGTGAAAGAAGCGTCTCGCTATAACCTGCACCTGCTGGCCCTGTATTTTGAGCAGGCACTGTACGCACGCCAGCTCGGCAATGCCGATGAAGCCTCGGTCGCCTATTTCCAGGTACTGGCCTATGCACCGGACAACGTCAAGGCGCGGCTGCGGCTGTGCGAACTTTCCAGCCTGCTGCGCGAACGCGACTCCGCGATTCAATTCTGCACGCAGGTGACGGAACTGGCCCCTGAGTGGAGTGAAGGCTGGTATCAACTGGGGCGCGAATATTTCTTGCAGGGTAATCTGGAAGCGGCCCAGAGTCATCTCAACCGCTGCTCGACCCTCCAGGTCATGCAGGATGTGCCAGTCAGTGAGCGCCGCTTCGAGTGCTGGTATATCCAGGGACAGGCGGCAGAAATCCTGGGCGACTGCCCGGCGCTGCTGGCGACTTATAACGAATACCGGAGTATGGCGTTGGATGCGGGCCTGTCACAGACCTGGATTTATCCACCCGAAGGACCGCCCGGCTGCACCCCTACCACAGTCGATCATTAACCCATCCCCACGCCGCGCCGCATTATAATGTTGAAAGATGCAAACAGGCGGACGCGGATGAATCTCCAAAAACTACATCGTCTTGACTGGACCTTTCTACTACTGCTTGGTGCTTTTGCGCTGGCGCTGCTGGCGTTACCCAAAGACATCTCCCGCTGGCTGTTGGCGCTGTTGTTCCTGGCAGCGGTAGCATTGATCTTACGCGGCGGCGCGTTGAAACTGCTCCCGGCCTGGCGCACCTTCTGGACGGCAACAAAACGCCGTCGTCTGGCGTGGGTCAGCTCACGGCTGGCGGTGGTGCTGGCCTTTCCCACAGCCTACTTATTTCGTCCGCAGGCGGACATCGACTCGGCGCGGACAGGGTTGGTACTGACCCTGGTGATGGCGGCCTGCTGGGGAGTCTTTGCGCTGGCACAACCGCACTGGCCCACGTGGTCGCAGCCCATTGTGGCGACCCGGCAGCGAGTGCGCTGGTGGGCGTTAGGCGCTGGCGCACTGGCCTTGCTGCTGTTAGCCGAGATCAACGGCAATCTGCTCCACATTGGCTGGCTGCGCGCCGTCTCCTATCACATCCAGTTCGGTTTGCTAGTGGCCGGATGCAGCCTGCTGCTGATCGCCTTCCCTGGCATCCCGCACATTGAACCACGACGAGTCAATCCGCTGCTGGTGGGTATTATTCTGCTGGCATTGGTGGTGAATATCCACTACCTGGGTGATGCTGTTCGCGTGTGGATTGACGAACTGCACTTCGCCATGATGATTGTCCGCCTGTGGGACGATCCTAATCGGCTGCTGTTGATCCCCAACCCAGGCATTCCGGCCTTCAGCTCTGTATTCGCCTATCTCCAATCCATGCTGGTCCCCATCATGGGACCGGAGCTGTGGGCGATGCGCTTAGTCAGCGTCGCCTTCGGTACACTGACCATTCCAGCAGTTTATCTCCTGGGCAAATCCCTGTTCAACCGCAAAACCGCGCTGCTGGCGGCACTTTTCCTGGCCGCCTTCCCGCCGCATATCCACTTTAGCCGCACCGGAATCAACAACATCGCCGATCCACTGTTTGGCGTACTGGCGCTGGCTTTTCTGGTGCGTGGCATCAAATCCGGCAGCTACCGTGAGTATGCCATCAGCGGCGTCATGCTGGGGCTGACACAGTATTTTTACGAGGGTGGCAAGCTGCTGTTCCCGGCGCTGATGCTCATCTGGCTGGTGCCGGTGCTGATCTCGCGGCGCGGTCATTTTCGCGGATTACTCATCCTGGGAGGCACATTTTTGCTGCTGGCGATCCCTGTCTATGCGGCCAGCTACGGCAATGGCGCACCCGCCATGCCACGCATGGATCAGGTCGGCAGTCTGGAGCATTATTTCGACGCCATAAGCGAACGCGGCCTGGGTGCTTTTTTTCAGGAGCATTTCGAACGCCCCATCCTGCATTTTGTCCACAGCCCGGACGAAAGCGAGTTCTTCTACGGCGGCGAAACCGGCATCATTCTCGGATACATGGTGCCGCTGTTTCTGATTGGCTTGGGGCTGGCGCTGGGGCGGCTCGGATTATCCGGCTGGCTGCTAGTGTTGTGGGTTGTCGGGACGGTGATCGGCAACACGTTGATCGGATATTGGGTTTATACGGCGCGTTATGTGGTGGTTTTCCCGGCGATCGCCCTGCTGTTTGCCGTGGCCTTTCACTGGTTACTGGGGCGATTCCTCCGCACACGCTATATGATCGTGATCGCGCTGCTGCTGGCATTCCCCCAGGTGATCTATTACTTCGGCCCGCATCTCGAGGTCTATGTCCCTCAGGCGATGCGTTATCCCGACCATATCGACGCCGCCTATCGCTCGCGCGACTTCCCGCCGGAGACACGCGTCTACATCATCCATTTACCGGAATCAGCGGTTTACGAGCCACACTACGCCATCCTCAAGCGCTTCTGGAATCTGAACATTAATTTCTACGCCATCGATTCGGATACGGTCACTATCGACAGCCTGCAAGCCCTGCCGCGTGATCGTGATATGGCGATCTTCGTGGAACTAAAAAATGTGCAGGCACTGCGGGCGCTGGATGCTGTTTTTGGGCCGATTACGGGATTAGAATTCAGCCCCTATGACGTACCGTTTGATCGTCAGTATGGGATGCTGTACCTGCCACGCCAGACTCAGTAAGTCCAGTGAAAGACATTGACCTTTTCCGGCTGGATGCGATAGACGATGTCATCATCCACCGCATCTGGGTAATCCCTGCCGATGTAACGCCGGGAGAAACGGTGCAGGTAAGTTTGATCGGGATCGGGAAAGCTGCCAACCATCGTGCCGCGAATTTGTAGAAAGCGGTAGACATCGTCCGGGTCTTGCAGCACCACAGCCACCTGGGGCCGGGCCTCCATGTTCTGGGCCTTCAGGCTCTTGCTGGAGGTCGAGATCAGCAGCATTTCACCATCTACACCAAACCACACAGGCGCAATGATCGGTGAACCATCCGGCATGGTGGTCGCCAGATAGGCGATTGCCTTTGAAGTGTCTGAAACCAGATCACGATAAGCTTCCGGGATAATCTTCATCATAACCTCACGGGATTACACGCTGATTGAGCATCTCATTGACCGCCACCACCAACCGCCGCAGTTCCTGTTCCAGGTCAGGCGTCAGGCCCTCCTGGATAGCCGCCTCGCGGAAAAGGTCACGCGCTTCGCGCAGATTTTCCTGCCCTTCGCGCAGCCGCTCCAATCCTGCCCGCATCTGTGACCGCGCATCCCGGCTGGCTGGGGCGATGTAACGGCCCGAATAATCCCAACCAAAAGGCGCACTTGCATCGGCCAGCTTATCGAGAAAGTCATCGACCGATTCCAACTGCGCCGATGCGCCCAGATTGAGCAGGTGCTTGATACCCTCACTCAAGGTTGGCTCGACGCCGAAATCAAGTTGTTGGATGTCCTGATAGCGAGTTTCCACATCACGCCATGTCCCTGGCTGTGGGCGCAGTGCGGCTTTCTGCGGCGCGAGGCCGGTGAAAATGGGATAGAGGATGCCCACACACAGATTATGCAGGTCCATGCGGAAATACTGCTGGTTGGTTTGTGTCGTCAGGTCGCCCTCCAACAGGCGCGAGCTGTTGAAGTCAATCACGTTCAGGCGATTGCCATCCCAGTAAACATGCTCCAGCTTGTGATCGAGATAAACCAGTCCCTGGCCGTGTGCCTCTTTCAGCAGTTCAGCAAACTGCCGCGCCAGTTCCAGCCCTTCCTCACTGGGCAGCCGCCAGCGTGTGCCGGAGCGATTGGGCTTCATCAGATAAAAGAGATTTTGCGTGCGCGGGAGATTCTCCAACGCCAGATAGGGCCGCCAGCCCTGACTCGCAAATTGAGTCATGTTGCGGATAAACCCCAGCACATCAAGCTGAAACGAGGCGATCTCTCCACCACTAGGCGCTTCGCTGAGGTTTTCAATGTATCCACAATCAAACAGCTTCACCACCTGATCGCTGTCTGCCAATTTCATGAGCAGATTGGCCTCATTGGCGAAGGCTTTATACTCCCAGCGCAGATCATCACCCTCAGAAAGGTGCTCGCTGCGCAGCGCCTTAAACGCGACCGCACGGCCGCCGCGTTTGTCCAGCGCGTCTAATACCCGCGCATAATGTCCCAGGGCAAAAGTGTCGTTAAAGTTATCAATCCGATACAGTTCAGTTAGATTCGTCATATCTCACAGTTCATATGTCTTCCCCCGGTAACGGGAACTGGTCAATTGTAATCAAAAATGAACGGTTATCCAGTCATATAACCGTTATTATGAATTATGAGGGGAAGCAAGCAGACCACTGAAAAGGGTTAGGCGCTTGCATCCCGTTCTGGCTTCAGTAGAATAACTATAAAGCACATGATTGTGAGGAGTCCGGCATGTCTGAACCGGGGCACAATATTCGCCTTCGTAGTAGTGCCCGTACCAACATCGGTCAGGTACGACAAAACAACGAAGATAGTGTACAACTCTGGGCCGGAGAAACGGCTGTTCTGGCGGTAGTCGCAGATGGCATGGGTGGTGCTGCCGCTGGTGAAGAAGCCAGTCGGCTGGCCGTGGAAGCCATCGGTGACGGGATGGCGCTGCACGCCAGCAGTACGCCAGAGTATTTAGAACAATTCGATAAAGATAAGCTATCCGAGGAACTCAGAAACAGTATCTTAAAGGCGAATCTCTCTATCCTGCAAAAGGCGACGGAAATGCCGGAGCTGCGCGGGATGGGGACCACCGTGACCATGGCTTTCGTGCGCGGCACTTTTGTGACCGTCGCGCATGTGGGCGACAGCCGTGCTTATCAGGTCAACGCAGCCACCACGCAAATCAAGCAGATCACCTCTGATCACAGCTTTGTCGAAGCGCTCTATGCGGCTGGACACATCACTCGTGAGCAGGCCGACGAACATCCAATGCGTAATGTGCTTTACCGCGCCCTGGGCCAGACGGAAGACATTGACGTGGATGTCTACCACACCTATCTGCGCCTGGGTGATCGACTGGTACTCTGTTCCGATGGCCTGACCCGTCATGTCAAACCGGGTGAAATCGCCAGGATCGTCCTCAGCACTGAGGACCCCGCGGAGGCCAGCCAGCAGTTGATCGACATGGCTAATGAACGCGGCGGCGAAGATAATGTCAGTGTAATCGTCGTCATGGTCGAGGATACCGGGCAAAACTCAGTCAATACGCATGAAACGATCACCACCGCTGCCGCTCCAGACCCTGAATCCGATGACACCGTGATCCTCGCCGAGCGCCCTCAAGCCTTAAAAGAAGAAGCCGCCAAACGGCGCAGTGCGAAAGAAAACCTTAAGCCTAACCCCAAGACCACGCCACCAGGCAATAAACCTCCTGTCCATGACAAAATGGACGCCGAACGACTCAGTGACTCGTCTACCAAAGCCGATGAAAGTGCGAATGCTCCCGGTGCCGAAACCCTCCCCGAACGCACAGACCGCAATACGAGTATGATTGTCAATTGTTCTGCATCAACCACAGGCTATCAGTACATCCTGGGTGATGTAGGGCATGAATCAGATGGAGAGGGGCGCGACACTTTTACGCCTCAGTCGTAGCAACATGAACCTGGATGCATCACGTCTGCCACCTGGTGAGGCAGAGAATGTCAAGAAATTTGTTTCCTTTGTTCAGACACGGATCGAAAAACTCGCTCGTCTGGATCGCATCATCTACACCATGATCTGGACCAATCTGGCACGAACAACGATCCCCGTAACCCCGCGTGTGCTCAGCAAATATCGAGAAGAAACCGTTAACTTTGCGTTCCAGCGTTTGGTTGAAAATAGTCTCATCTGGTTCGACGACGAAATGCAGGCGGTACTCCAATGCCCTCCGTTCTCGGCGCTGCACACACATCATGAGGTCAAAGCCTTCGGTTGGGAGCGCGCCTACGTGTGCAGTATTATTGACGCCCCGCTGTCGCTGCTGGTTTATGGCCCCAATGCCTGGCTAAAGATCGAAAGCACCTGCCCCCGCAGCGGCGAAATCCTCACCTATCGGGTGAAGCTGGATTCGAATCAACATCTTGAACTGGATGCAGCAGCTGAATCGGCTAACTGGCGTATCTGGATTCCGCGTACTGAGAATGGCAATTTGCCAGTAGAACCAATGGGCATCCGCTCACGCATCCATGGGTTCAACACCCAGACCGATTTCGAGACGTACCGCCAGTATCACCCCGAAACCAATGCAGGCACACTCTATAACATTGAGCAGACCCTCTATTTGAGCGAATGCTTGTTGCATGGTTTCCAGCAAGCGCTGGAAACCGACACCTGATCTCGCGACTTGCACCAAAAGCCGAACTTCCGTTAGAATCAGACAAACATGACTTACCAAAAAGGCCAGGGTGCATGTCTGACCAGGAACCAAGCAACCCAACACCGGATGAAGTGGAGATTCGCGGCGGCTGGAACCAGCCTCAATCTGTAGGCGGTTGGCAGCGTCCAGCCGAGGCAGAGGCTCAGGCTGAAAGCAGCGGCTGGCAAGTGGTTTCGGCCATGCCGCAAGAACTTACTGTCGAGCCGGAAGGCGAAGGCAGTTGGCATTTGCCGAAGCCAGAAGACACTTCTTTTGACCCGGACGACACGATAGAAATCCTTCCACGTCCAGAGAATACAGCCTTCCCTGCTCTCCTTGGTGAAGCCGCTTCTCCAGTGGCCGAAGAAGCAGACGAAGAGGAAGAAACGGATTTTGGCGGGTTAGGTGAGCTGGTGGCGCTGGTGAACCTGGTAGAACGCCAGCCAGAATCCAATATCGTCCTCAGGCCGGAGGAGGTCGATCTTTCCCCGGCAGACGAAGCCGAGCCAGCCGAGGCCGAAGCCAGCGCCCGCCCTGAAGATGAAATCCTCGACTTCACAGGCCCCATGGATGCCGAGCGTGAAGCGCTGAATCAAGCCACTGGCCGCGTGCCGTATGTCCCGCTGACGGGGTTGGATGAAGAGGCAGCGGAAGAAGAGACTGAGGAACCAGACGAAGCTCAGGCTGAGCAGGACGAAGTCGAGCAAGAACTGGAAGACGCCGAAGCGTCGGTCGCAGAATCAATTGAAGACGATCCAGCGGCTTATGCCCGCCGCCAGCTTGAGCAGCTGGAAGAAAGCCAGCAGCTCGACCAGACTGAATCGCTCGAAGCCACCAATGCGGAGGAAGTCAGCGCGGCGGATTATGCCCGCCGTCAGCTTGAGCAGCTTGGCGGCGAGGAACCTGCCGAAGAACCCATCGACGCGGAGCGCGAAGCGCTGGCACAGCGCTTCCTGGATACTGAAGCGCAGGTGCGCGGTTTGCGTATGCGCTATCAAAACGGCCAAATCACACGGGATGAGCTGCAAAGTGAACTGCGCAAGCTGCTGATTCTGGATAATGAGCAGAACTGGTGGATGATGGGTGTCGATACTGACACCTGGTACCGCTACGACAGTCAGGTTGGCGACTGGGTACAGGACACACCACCGCGCCCGACACCGCGTCCTTCACGTGGTTTGCCAACGGAGACCTCCGGCCTTAACCCGGTCGAGGTATTGGGCGACCAACAGCTCCCCTATCTGCCAGATGATGTGGAAGTGACTTCAGCAACAGCAGAAGAATCGCTGGGTTCGGATCAAATGCCGCTGCCCAGAGTAGTACCGATCAACGATCCCGAAGTAACCGTTCCCGGCATGGGCGCGGTGAATCTTGATGATGTGCGCCGCTCTGATGCTCAAACCCTGGAAGGGCTGGATCGCACAGTCCCCGGCGCGACTATCGCGCATGACGCCGGGTCTTATGTGCCTGCACCCGGCCCGGATGACGAACCACCCGATTACAACATCAGCGCCAGTGGTGAAACCTACGAAGAGGCAGTCGAAACCCAGCGCCGGACAGTGCTGCAACAGGCATTGCTCATCGGGTCGCTGATTATCGGCGGCCTATTTGTGT
>JAIOHN010000437.1 GCA_019912985.1 Anaerolineae bacterium
ATCCCACAGAGTAGAATGCTGTCGCGCTTCTCAAAGCCTTTCGTGATGGCGGCGATGACGTGCTTTTGCGCGGCATACAACGGATATTTGCCCTTGAGCCGGATACGATCCAGCCAGCTCGACAGGCCGTTCATATCGAACTGATAGGCTGGGCTGAACTTATTGTTCAGATAGCCAGCCAGCGCTTTCTTGTTGCTGGTGATGAACTCCAACAGGGCATCGTCGCCGTCCATCTCGACCAATGTGCCGTCGTCCGCCAATAGGGTGAGCGTGGTGGAGGGCTTCAGGCGGATGGTGGTCTTTTTGACCTGCCGTTCGGGATCGTTGGGATCGCTTTCGACTTCCACACGGGCGATTTGCTCTACGGGCTGGGTCTTGCCGCGAATGGCAACTGTGCCGTAGGTTTCGGTGTCGATGACTGCGCCATCTGCCACGCCTGCCGCCAGCACCAGCGCGAGATGACCTGGACGTGGTGCGACGACGGGTTCGATCTGCGGCGGCGGTTGGGGGATTTCCAGCAGGGACTGAAATCCGTTGGACTTCCACGCGCCCTGTTCATCGATAAGCTTCAAGCCTTGTTCCTCGTCGATCACGTCAGGCGCAAACACGAAGCGGTTGATGGCTTTCGGCGCGGGCAATTTGTAGATCGGCTCTAGCTGGACTTCCAGCAGTTGAGGATTCGCCTTCTGGCCCATGATGCACTCGTACAATGCTTCGGGGTTGGGTTGCAAGCCTTTGACTGCCGCCACGATGATCTGATCATACTCTCCAAGATGCTTGCCTGGCAGCGCCCACACATCGACACGGGTGCTGTTTTTGGATAAGAATGCGGCTGAATCTTCGGTGAGATGGTGTAGGTACACCACCCAGAACACCAGCCCGCCATCCTGAATCCACTTCCACGAATGGCGCAGATACCGGAATTCGATACGCTTGTTGCCGGATGCGCTGGCGTCGTGGTCGTAGGGCGGATTAAACCAGCCACAGCTAAATGCATTGTTGCTGGCGATGAGGCGTTCCGCATCGCAGCGCACGGCTTGTTTGGGGCCGAAGCGCTCGATACACTTCGCGGCGCGATCGCCGTCCAGTTCGTTGGCGTAGGGCGTGACGTTCCACGCCTGCGCCGCGACTTCGAGAAATTCACCCTCACCAGCATACGGGTCAAGCAGTTTGTGAGCGGGTGTCGCAGGCGCGACGAGCGAGGTGATCGCCGCGTGATGCTTGGGGCCGATGGCAAAAAAGCCCATCACTTCCCGATTTTCCATGCGGGACATAGGATAGTCCTTTCTAAAATGCAAACAGCCCCTGGATGTCAGAGGCTGTTGATTGGTCAATTGAAGTTGGTTTCAGGCGTTTTGCGGCAGGTGTATGATGTCCTGACTCAGACCGCCTGTCAGAAGACGTGTCCACGAATCCACATCAAGGTCAATCGCCAGCACATCCAGACCACCTGCACCGCGTGTCTTACGAACGAGCATCGCGGATTGCCCCGCCTGCCACAGGTAACCCGTCCAGTCCGGGAACACCGGCACTTTGACCAGTTTGGTGACGTGGTGGCGCAGTTGCGCCATCGCCTGCTCGTCCGACACATGCAAGATGAACGTGGTCGCTTTACCGCCGTAGTTGGGCTGTATGACCTGTTCATGTAGTAGGATCAGGCTGGTGAACTTGGCTTCGGGGATGTTCTGCGTAAAAGCGGTGTACATCCCAGTATTGCCTTCACCAGCAGTCAGTTCGACGCTCGGCGCGTCCCATGGCACGCAGGACACCTGATCGCCCTTTGCCAACTTCGCCCGGATCGCTTCGACTGCCATGCGTGGTCCGCCCAGATTCAGGTAAACGCAGATGCCTTCGTGAACCGTGTACCCGTAACACCAGACACTGCCTGTGATACTTCCCGTCAGTTCGCCGCAGGGTACTTGCGGGATACACACCAGCGAACGCCTGCCATTACTCGCAGAACTCGCCTGCAAGACGTGCAGAGTCTCCGCTTTCGTTTGACGGATGGCAGTAGCAACGGCATCCAGTTCTACCTCGTCGGATATATCCAGCACGGGTTTAATGATGCGGATTTTAGGCACTTCCGCTTCTTCTGGTGTGTTGTCCGGTTCGTGGGCCTCTGGCTGATGACCGCCTTCAACGAGCGTCTGCTTGATCTCGGCATCCGTTGGGGGGAGGACTGCGCCTGGCGGCACAACTGCACCGCGCGTAATGCGGATGCGCTGCACCGGTTCCAGACTGGTCAGTTCACGCTCGAAGAACCAACCCGTACCGATGTCCTCAAAATCGACATCGTAGCTCCAGCCATGCGAGGCGTTGCGGTTGTACAGCCGTGTGATCTTCCCGCATGTGCCTGTCGGGATGGGCTTACCAGCGGGCGATACCAGATCGTGCCGGGCATAAACTGTCTCACCCAGTGCGAACAGGCGCGGTGTCTCTGGCTGAGGCTTTGGCTGGATGTCCACACCCAGAATTGCCGTCGCTTCTTCATCTGAACATGGTGCATCATAAGATGGCGCATCAATCAACGCCTGTACCGCATCGGGCAATGTCTTGCCTATGTAGTACCACGCTTTTTGACGTTTGCTCCAGCGGCAGCCCCAGCGTTTGAGCAAGTCGCGGTGTGGATATGTATCGCCACGAAGCCACCACCACGGCGTATCGTTGTCACTGCGCTCACTCTTCTCAACCGTGATACCCGCAATCGCCGCTTCCGCTTCGCCGGTGGATGCCGACACGATGCGCATCCCGGTCGGGTTAAAGTTCGGGCCGCTGTGACTGGTGATTGCCTGGTATTGGGCGGATCGGATACTGGGAAATTCCTGCCATGCGCCAGCCAGCCAGCGATACACCGCCGGACGATGGTTCTGGAGGGTGATCGCCTCAGCGCGGGTGAGTTCGTCGTCGTTCACCTTCAGCAGGATGTAACCGTGCCGCACCGTGACTTCAGCGTGAATTTGCACGTAGTGGTAGCTGGCATGTTTGGAGGATACATCCTGTGCCTGGTCACGGTAGAGCGCCAGCAGAACGGCGCTCGCCGCGCTGGTGTAGCCCAGCTTGTAGGCTGAGACTGTATGGTCGGTGTGCGGATGCTTCACCCGATTTGAGCCGTAACTTGATATGGCGATGATATGTGCGTTCATGGTCAGACCTCCATGCCAAAGTTAATCAGGTGGGCATCTTTGCCCCGACTGACCATATAGTCGTAACCGGTGCGAGTGCCTGGGCTATCGCCATTCCATATGAAAATGCCAATCTGGGCATTATCGACCAGCCAGCGGTCGCGGACTGTGTAGCGATTGAGCAGGTAGCCATTTGCCCCACGATAGGTATCGTGGTGGACTTTGAGATACCGCCCATGTTTGCATCCACCATTGCGCGGGAAGTTGCCGACACCCGCCACGATCACGGGAGCCTTCAAGCGACGACACTCGCGCACCGCCGCCCTATCGACACCTTTTGGATTGTCTCCGAC
>JAIOHN010000045.1 GCA_019912985.1 Anaerolineae bacterium
ATACCAAAACCACAAAAATTAAGATTCTCCGCATCGCCCATCCTTCAATCATCTCCTGATACCCTCATTGTACTCTGTTGTGTTGGCTGCTTCTGAACGAGCAGGCGACGATTTGCGTTCTCTCCTCGCGCTACCACCTGAATTACCGCTGCGTCTGTTGGTATGTCGGTTGATCGAACAAAATAGAACAAAGCTGACCAAACCACCCCACCACTTCACACAATTTGGGACTGTGGGCATTCATCCAGACCAGACGTACAATCTCACACTAGCCAATAGGTTAGTGTAGTCGCTGGCTGACTCCGCTATAGTCTCTTCTAAAGTTGTTGGGAAATGACCTGGCTTATAAACGAGCTAAACCAGATAACGCAATTTCACCAATTATGGGAGGGAAATCTATGAATTTAAAAATTCTTTTGGTAGTAATTGTGCTCTTGCTTCTGAGCACACCCATGCTTGCTCAGGATGAGCAGCTACCCAGATATGAGGTCATAGAGGGCTGTTTTACCAACATCAGCATTGAGCTCGATTACGAGTGTGGCTACGTGACCGTCCCTGAATTCTATGATGGACGCACGGACGGTGAGATTCGCCTGGCTGTGGTGCGCATCTTTGCCACCGGTGACGGCGAGACCCGGTCGCCAGTCTTCTTTATGGATGGTGGTCCCGGTGGTAGTTTGCTGCTCAACCTGGGACTTGATCAATACTCAATTGCCACAGAGTTGGAGGCAGCGGATGATCCTGAAGCCGCCACACCGCTGCTAGATATGCTGCAAACGCGGGATTTTGTCCTCTTCTCACAGCGCGGCACGCAGTTCAGCGAGCCGGTGCTGGTTTGTGAAGCAGCCGACGAACTTGACAAGACGGCTGTCATACAGGGGCTAGATTTTGAAACACAACTTGAGCGCTCACGAAGTGCATACCAATCCTGTGTGGATGCCTATGTTGCGGAGGGTATTGATCTCAACGCATTCACCAATTTTGCCAATGCAGATGATGTCAACGCGGTGCGGGAGTCACTCGGATACGACCAGATTGTCTTTTACGGTGAATCCTATGGCGCGCAACTTGGCCTGCATGTGATGCAGCGCCACCCCGAGATACTGGAAGCCGCCATCCTGGATGGCGTCGCTGCGGTATCCAAAGTGGCGTGGGTACAAGGTACTGGTCCTGTCCTTGAACAGGCTATCAACTCCCTTTTGGCCTTGTGTGCCGAAGATGAGACTTGTGCAGCTAAGCTCGAAAACCCTGAAACACTGCTCACAGATGCATTTGCACGGGTTCAGGAGGAACCGATCACGGCAACCTATACATCAGCCGACGGCAGCAGTTTTGAGTTCGACGTTACACCTGAGATTCTAGCTGTGTATCTTGAAACACTATTTGTAGAAACCGACATACGCCCCAGTATTCCACTCATGTTATCCGAATTGCGTGATGGCGACGCGAGTCTGTTCGCTTCCGCAATTGGTGATGAAGCGACAAGACCAGATGAAGAAGCTATTATCGCCTGGTTGATGCATGCTGCGATGGTCTGCTCGGATGATCCACCCCAGCGTGAGCCGAACTACGATACGAGCAGCTACTCCGATTTAGCCCTGTTTGCGGAGCAGGTGTTCTCCATGTCGTATATTCCACAATGTGAGACTCTCAATGTGGAAAGACTCTCGGATGAGAGCGATTTAGGGGTAAGTGCTGATGTGCCAACGCTTATATTGGGCGGCGGTTTGGATGTGCGTACCCCAGTTGTAGAAAATCAAGAGGTGGCGGATATGCTACCAAACAGTCGCCTCATCACCTTTGAATATAGCGATCACGTACAATATCGTGGTGACTATGCGCCCTGCGCTGCATCCATCGTAAGCGCGTTTGTGGTTGATCCGGCATCGTTGGATGATCTGGACGCAAGTTGTACCGACTCTGTCCTGCCGCCCAACATCAAGTTACCTGATCCAACCATCGCGGATGTGATTGGCACTGAATTTGTGTCTACCGGTGTGTATGTTGGACCCAGTGAAGAATATCTCCCCATTCCAGAAGGTAACACCTATACCATCACCTTCACAGATGTCGAACAACTGGTGATTATTGCCGACTGCAACACGGTCAATGCAAGCTATGCGATTGGGGATGATAAATCGATAAGCATCGAACTTGGGGCCAGCACACTGATGGCTTGCCCGGAGGGTTCCATTGCTGACGATTTCCTGGCTGTAATTGAGAGCACATCTGAAGTCAACTTGGTGGATATTGGTTCGGGCATCGTCTTAGTGCTTATGACTGAAGATGAATCGAGCGTCGCCTTTAATGCGTCAAATTGACGTTTGAAGAAGATTCAGTAGTTCCAGGTATCTGCTAAGAGCAGATTGAGAGCCAGTCTGTTGTGGGAGGCGAAATTCAAGTCTCCCTCCCACAACAAAGGATTTCACTACAGAAATTACTCCGCCGACTCGCCGTTCACCATCACGCTGAAGTCCGGCGAAGGCAAGGTCCCCAGCGATACCTGGACTGGAATCGGCGCTAAGTCCGCCGTACAGGGAACTGGCTCGCTCGTGTCGATATAGACCTCAATATCGAAGTCGTTGTCGCTGCGTGTGGTGCGCGTCCGCAGCGGGGCCGGGCAATTCGACGAACCGGCGGCCTCGATGTTGACGTTCACCAGCGGCATCATGGAACGTGTGGACATAATCACCACATTGTTAATCACCAGAGGTTGAATGTTTTCATTGTCGAATTCAGCTTCGGCAACCGCGCAGATGTCCTCCGCACTGGCAATGTAATCATCACGCCGCACGGTCAGGAAACGATCATAGGTCTGCGCCAGCGGGCTGACAATCGCAAACTGAACATCAGACACAGTAATCTCATCTGTGTCGGCAACCGCCGGTTGATAAGCGTAGACCTGAATGGCCGTCCCTGGCTCGGCGTCGAAGCTCAACTCTACTGAAAACGGCCCACTGCCGCCCATATCCTCAGTTTGAATCGTAGCAGGACTTTCCGCGAGTATGTCACCGGTTTCGAAGTCCTGTACTTCGATCACAATATTGTTCTCAAAGGCGCTACCAGCCATGCCTTCGACCAGCAGCGGACTGTTCAAAACACCCGCACCGAAGGTCGGAGTCGTAATCTCGACATAGGGCAGTCCAAACGTACTCATGACATTGAGGCGCAAGGTATCAATAGCTACCGTGGAACCATCCCGCGGTGATGTCGAGTAGACAGTCACGAATACTGGTGTCGCTTCGGATAGATCGCCCAGATCAATGTCAATTGACCATTCACCGGCAGCCCCCATCTCCTCGGCTTGTAACACGGTTGTGCCTTCGAACAGCATTTCACCACTATCATTCGAAACCTCGACGATTATATTGCCTTCAAACAGGCCAGCGCCCGTCCCAGAGATGGTGAAGCGGCTGCCTTCGACCGCGCTGTAATCCGCAGGCGAATCAATCTGGATGAAGATCGGCGGCTGTTCAGTCGATTGTTCAGTTGTGAGCAAGCCCCAGTCACAAATGAGATACGAACGCAGCGGTTCCGGTATCTCTTCCGACTGTGCCGAGACGCCAATGCTCATCAGCAACAGGCCGACAAGCAGCAGGACAAGTATGAGATATCGCATACCATCTCCTTTGACATAATGCCTACGATACAGGCAGTGTATCAGGTTAATTCGTGCGCTGCCGCAAGAACCCACCAGAGCAAAGATGTGCTCCCGCATACGAAGATGTATCTGACTAAACGTGCCAACCAGATACCATAACATTCTGAAATCGCTGTACAGATACTCGAACCTAGGGCTCGATACCTGCCTTTCCTAGTGCAGTAATCGCCACAAAGCTGCCAATCCCAGCTAGATCTTCAGCAGCATTCGTCCAGATCACAATCGTGATGTCGTTGGTGACGTTGTAGATCACCGTTGACTCGAAGCCGAGGGTCTGCCCGCCATGCCCCCAGGTATCACCCTGCTCCAACCCTGACATGATGCCGAGACCATAGCTTGCCAGCAGGTCGCTTGCATTGACCGTTTCTTGCATGAGAGCCAGCGTGTCGGCCTTCTGGAACAACTGGCCTCTGAGCAACGCCCGAATGAACAGGTGCATATCATCCGCCGTCGAGATCACCGCGCCTGCCGCCCATCCCTGCGACAGGTTCCAGGTGACGGTGTCCTGATCGAAGGGATAGATGTAGTAGGCATTGGGCAGATTGAAGTCGTCTTGCGGAACATCATTCCACAGGAAGGTGTCATCCATGCCCAGCGGCATGAAAATGCGCTCGTCAAACACATCTACCAAACTTTGTCCGGTCAGGTCTTCGATGATCATCCCGAGCAGGACGTAGTTTGTATTGCTGTAATGCCATTGACCCTCAGCACCTGGCTCGAAGTCTGGCTGACCATGATCAATCACGAACTGGACCAGCTCGTCAGGGGTATAGCCCTGTGTGAGTTTATCGGGATTGTTGAGGTCGCCTTCCATGATGCCGGGTGTATCATCGGGGGCATTATCAGTGTAACTGAAGATACCCGACGTATGATTCAGCAGCATCCGCAGCGTGATTTGATCACCATAGGGCAAGGCTTCGGCAATGTCTGGCAGGTAGTCAGACAACGGATCGTCGACGTTGAGCAAGCCTTCTTCCTGCAATTGCAGGATCACCACCGAGGTCATCATCTTGGTGTTGCTACCGATTTCAAATGGGCTTTCACAGCCGAGCGGTTCCCGGGTCTCGACGTTCGCCACCCCGGCAGCTTCATAGTAGATCCAGTCCGGAGATTCGACGCGCATGACCACACCCGGTGCTGGCTGAATGTCAGTATAAGCCTCTGTTGGGTCAAGGAACTGGAATAGCAGATCATCCAGCGCCGCGACCACCTCGTCCGGCGCATTGGTGACGCCGATGCACTGCTCGGTATTGACCGGGCGTTCCGCTTCACCATCTTGTGCTCCCACCCGAACAGTTGCCGTCATTGCTACCAACAGCAGGGTTAGACAGGTCATAATCACATTTTTCATTGTTTTATCCATTCTATGTCCTTGGCTTGACTTCATAGTAAATCATCTTTCAGGTGTCAGCGTGACACCTGAGTAACAAACACACTGGTACTATTGCCAGCACCCATCCAGATGCTGGCAGCGCCAACCACGCACTCTGTCCAATCACCCTGGCAATTGTCACTTAACGAGCGGGTGCATGGCGAGCCTGGAACAGGAATCCGACTACGCCCAGGACAACTACAACAACCAGCGTGATGATGCCTGTCGTACTGTCAGGATTCGCTGCTCCCACAGTGGGATCGGTCAGGGGCAAGGCGATTCCCAGTGCCGCAGCAATCGCTGCCAAACCGCCAACCGCCTGGGCAGCGCCGCTGAATGCCGTGCTAAGACGAATCATCAGGTCCGAGATCATGTTGCCGACAATCGCGCCGATGACCGCCAGAACGATAGCAATGACCAGCGCCACGACACCATCCAGACTGAAAGCAGCATCGAGCGACGCGCCAACTGCCAGGCCAAGGACTGCCCCCAGCACCACAAATGCCCAGTTGTACAGATACTGGTAAAAAATAAAGAACAAAACAACCCCAACCACAAGACCAGCGATGATCGAAATCGCGTCGCCCTGGGCTGCAAGCAGTTGATGCGTAAGGTAGTACCCTACCACGAAGCCCTGCAAACCCATAATGACGCGGAAATAGCGCCAGCCGAAAAAGCAGGCGATCAAACCGATTACCAGCAAGATCAGTCCTGTTACGATTGCCATTTTCTCTCTCCAGATATTGTTCTTCTCATAACAAATACTAGCCACATCTGCGTCGCATTAGGATTCTGGTCAGTTTCGTCTATACGATTGACCAGTTCGCCTCTGTCGACACACATAGAAATTAGCGTAATCGGAGCGTGATACTTTTGTATCGCCGCCCTCCCCCAAGCTGATGTTATTGATTCAGCTAAGGGATATATTCGTGCCAGTGAACCGCAATATTCCAGACCACGAAATCATCAGTTGTTCGCACATCGCGCACGATTTGAACAGTGTTTTGACCGGTTCTCAGCAATTCATCCTTCAAGACGACCATCCAGCTATGCCAGCCTTCATGTGTTGGGATATTAAGGCCAGGTAACTGAACGCCGTTGACAAAAATCGCATGGCTGTTCACACCCACCTGATAAGTTTGTATCAGGATATAACTGTGACCTACAGGTTGCCCCGCAATTTCAAAGGGCTTCAGGGTGCTTTGGTTTCCCACAAATGTCACCCAGGGTAAGTCGAGATCACTGGCATTGTCGCCGATGTGCTCCCCAAACGGAATCACGGCAAAGTTACCCTGTACTGGCATAGTGCCTATCTCCCATATTGACTAATCAAAGAACCTGGCTATGTCTATCCTCAGGCACGGATTAAGAAAGCGCTGCCACAAGGGACACAATCTGTTCAAACAGACTTAAGGGGCAACTATCCGTCAGTTCAATCATGCCCGCCGGATGAATCGTGCGACAGCGATAATGATAATGGCACCGACGAAAGCGGTGAGAATATGCCCCAGGCTAAAACCCGATTCAATGGGCTGTGCGCCCGGCACCAGAGTCAATACGAAACCACCCACAAAACTGCCGACAATGCCAAGAATGATGTTGGTAATCAAGCCTTGACGGCTGCCCATGACGATACCAGCCAACCAGCCCGCAATTGCCCCGACGATGATCCAGACGATAATATTGATCATGATTCTTTTCCTCTTGTTCTTGAAATCAGATTGACAATGTGTACAGATAACATGCCCCTCGCGATAGGAGGGGCATGCTAGAAAGATAGCTAATTGATGCCGCAGCTCCCCTGGCGCTGAATGATATTTCCAGGTATCCAGGAGTTGGCATCCGCAAATGTAATTTGATACCAGTTCAGGCCGCCTACTCGTTTCACCTGAACTGCCGGGTAACTACCGGGATCAAGGATGAACACGACTTCACCCTCCGGGCGGCGATAGACTTCACCGATGTCCGTAACCACGATCGTGCACTCACCAGAGCTAAATCTCCGCTGAGCCTGCTGATTCTGCTGAGGTGGTGGCGTGGATTGGCCGCAGTCACCCTGTTGCAGTTGATAGCGAAGGCTGAATTGGCGTCCGTTGCTATAAGCTCGCAGCTCATGATCTTCATTGAAGTAGATGGCGGTACGTGCTGCGATCACCACAACGAAATTCGCTCCCGGATTCAGACTTGGATAGTTGCCATAGCCGGTAAAGGTAATTTCGCCGGTGCGGATGTTCACATCTTGCAATGTCACGGTCCCAGCAGGCGAGACGGTATTCCCGGTGTTGGCGACATTGATCTGGACGTTGAAATTGCGATTACAGGTTGCATTGTTACCTTCAATAGCCATGCCATTGGGGATGACACCGGACACCTGCCCAACCGGGGCCATATCAGGCAACTGAACGGGGCGAGCTGGTGGGGTCAGCGGAGCGGGTGGCTGTGTGCGACCGACACCCGAAAAATCGCCCTGCTGTGCGACAACAGTTGGTGACACCCAACCGACAGTTCCAGATGGTAGCTGAACCTGGAACCAACCGGAGCCGTTACTGCTTAGCGCCTGCACAAGCGCGCTTTCACCGGATCGCAGCGCAGCAATCACTGGGCAGCGGTCATTATCGACGAGATCACAACGGCGGATGTTAATTGCAGTATATTGTGGACTTGGTACCACACGAGCTGTCGTATCCTGTGGGGCCTGCGTGGGCGCTGGCTCTGGTGTTTCCTCCTGTCCGGTTCCAGCCAGGATTGCACCAAAGCGTTCATTATCGACGCGAATGGGCAAAACCATGTCATGATAGGATTGACCATCCTGTGTATTCACCGTCAGCCGCAATGCGTATACGCCATCAGGAACTGTGGTTGTATCCAGAGTCGCGAGCGTGCCATCAACTATCGGTTGTGTGATACCCACGGTAGCGGGAAGCCAGGGGGCATTTTGAGGAATGCTCAGGTCGTCGTTCAGGGTAATATATTCAAGATAATAATAAGCCATGCCAGAGACAGCAGCGGTACCCAGTACATCACCTGTCCCCCAGACCTCAGTGACCGGTGGCGGCCACGAAATATGAACCGTTTCAGTCGTGACGTTCTGGACAGGCGTTTCGCCTTCCTGAGCCATCGCTACTGACGTGGTCATAAGCAGAATCGCTGCAATAAGTAACACAAGTCTTCTCATGTTTGTGACCTTTCCTACAAAACGTTGCTACAAGTTTAGAGAGAAAGTCAGTCACCAACACCGAGCGACAGTATAGAAATTACCTGACCAACCGGTCAGGTCACTATGTCATGTGATTCTTTATAACTGGTTAACTGTGCTTCAAAAGCACCCGCGCTATTCGACTCATAGTGGTAGAATAGACAGTAGGGGTTTGGGAGGGGAGTTTATGTATACCGAGCAAAATAATCGGGACATCAACTTCAGTGATGGCTCGCAGCAAGGTGTATCGACTGCAGATATCCTCATCATTGATGATCTGTACGACAATCTGGCACTCCTGGATCAACTGCTCTCTGGTCGGGGATATGAAGTCCGCATCGCGCGTGATGGCCTGTCTGGATTGCGGGCGGCTCACGCTCAGCTACCTGACCTGATTCTGCTGGATGTGCGACTGCCACAGATGGATGGCTTCGCGGTCTGCACTGAACTCAAAACAGCAGATGCATTACATGACATCCCTGTCATATTCGTTAGTGCGGTTCATGATGTTGCTGATAAATTGAAAGCCTTTGAAGTTGGCGGCGTTGATTACATCACTAAACCCTTCCAGGCACAAGAGGTGCTGGCGCGGGTCGAAGCCCATCTGGCATTGGCGCATTTACGACAACAGGAGAAGGAACTGCTGCTCATGCAAGAGCGACAGCGCCTGGCACGTGACCTGCATGATTCCGTGAAACAAACGCTGTTTATGATCGGTTCGACCGCTGCTGCCATGCAACTGCAAAGCGACAGTTCAGACAGCAAATTCACTGGTCAGCTAGATCAACTGCGGCGCTTATCCCAGATTGCGCTGGCAGAAATGAACATGATGCTTTTCGAACTGCATCCACGTAAACTGGCCGAGGTCGATTTAGACATCCTGCTGCGTCAGTTAACCGAGTCTCTGACCGGACGCACCCAGGCCACGCTTTCGATAATGGCCCAGCCGCTTATTTCCCAGCTCCCAGTAGAGATAAAGGTAGCGTGCTATCGTATCGCTCAGGAAGCACTCAGCAATGCCATTCGGCACGCCGACGCGAAACATATCGTCGTTTCGTTGGTTGAGCATGAAATAGATGTTGTGTTGACCATAAAAGACGACGGCGTGGGGTTCGATCTGGGCGCGACTTCAGCCACTGGCCTGGGTCTGGACAATATGCGTGAACGGGCTGCCACGCACAGCATGAATCTCATGATCAACACTGAACCGAGTCGTGGCACTCATGTGAAGGTGGTTTGGAGCAAAGACAATGACCAGCGAGAAAATACATATCGTTCTGGTTGATGACCATCCCACAGTCCTCTTCGGTATGAAGGCCATTCTTGAGGGTTTCGACGATTTCCTGGTGGTCGGGCTGGCCGAAAATGGTATGAAGGCTGTGCAGGTGTGCGAACAACAGCAGCCACATGTCGTTCTCATGGACTTATCCATGCCTAAAATGGATGGTCTCGAAGCGACACGGCGAGTCCGGGAAAAATGTCCAGGCAGCCAGGTATTGATTCTGACCAGTTCTGAAAATGATATTGATGTCGCCCAGGCGCTGGAAGCCGGTGCGATTGGCTATCTCATCAAGAATGCGGCGGTGCAAGAGACCGTTAATGCAATCCGGGCCGCCTACAGCGGCAAGCGATCCCTGTCACCTGAAGCGCTGGAAGGCTTGATCCGCTACAAGACGAACCCACCTTCTCTCGAGGCCCCCCTGACCGAGCGAGAGCATCAGATACTTGTTTTGTTGACCCAGGGCCTGAGTAATTCTCAAATGGCTTACGAATTGTCGCTCTCGACTTCAACAATAAAATTCCATCTTCGTGCCGTCTTCCAAAAACTGAATGTCACCAATCGGGCCGAGGCGGTTGCAAAGGCGTTTGAGGAAAAGCTGGTGTAGCACCCCCTTGTATTATCAAAGCGCATCTTCAACCTGTTTCCCAAGAAGGTTAACTATACAGGTTGTGTTATATCAACTTCACTTCGGTTAATGTAATAAGCCTTTCAAATTTGTAATCTTTCACCAGGGTCCGTATTGCGTCTGCAAGCTCGTTATGTTGTGAATGTAACTCTTCGACTAGCTTAAGAACTTTATTTTTGTTACCTGCAACAGCATGGTGATGTAGCTTTTGCTGCCATAATAAGGGTTGAGCATGTAGCAGTTCAAATATTTTGTCATCGCCTAGAATTGGCTCTGACTTGGAAATTTGTATTTCGTCATAGATATATTTCACATCAAGATACTGTGCAATCGTTTCAAAAATCAAATCATTTTTGAGTGGCTTCAACAAGAAATCATCGAATCCCACCTCGTTCACTTTTTCATCTTTGAATCCATTCGAGGTTATAGCAATGATCACAATTTGTGGATTAAAGTGTTTAATTCGTCGCGTCGCTTCATAACCATCCATTTCAGGCATTCGAATATCCATGAAGATTAAGTCTGGTTGCCATGCGCGACTCACATCAACAGCCTGCTGCCCATCAACTGCTTCTTGAACATCAAACCCTATTGACCTTAACAAGCGTACTAATGCAATACGACCATCTGCGTGATCATCAGCAATCAGAATACGAGAAATTGGTTGTCCCGCCTTAAGCGCTTTTACACGTTTAAATAGAACACTATCAACCCGATTATGTGGTAAACCTACCTCAATCGGAATATCAAATCGGAAGCGTGAGCCTCGGTTGAGTTCGCTAGTAACCGCTATACTGCCATCACCCATCAGTCGCACATACGCTTGACTAATGGCAAGACCGAGTCCCGTTCCCTCTTCGATGGCTTCCTGGCGTGGAGATTGGTGAAACGGTGTAAAAAGTCTTTTAACCTCCTCCTGAGCAATTCCCCGCCCCGTATCGCCAACCTCAAAATATAGCCGGTCATTAGCGTAATTGATTCGCAAATCAATATGTCCATCATTCGTGAATTTGACGGCATTACCTACCAAATTGAGGAGTACCTGGCGCAATTTTCTCTCATCAGCTTTGATCCACTGTGGGACGTTGGGCGCGCAATGGATGTTGAATACCAGATGTTTCTGCTGTACACGCAGACTAAACATCGCTTCGAGTTCATCAAATAGTTGATAACAGTCAAAAAGAGACAAGTAAACACTCATCTTATCAGCTTCAATTTTAGATAAATCCAGAACATCATTAATCAGATCAAGCAAGTGTTCACCACTACGGACAATAATCCTGAGATTTTCGTTGTTCGTTGGCGACAGAGAGCTATCGTATTGCATCAATTGGACAATACCTAGAATCGCATTGAGAGGCGTACGCAGTTCATGACTCATATTTGCAAGAAATATAGACTTCACCCGGTTGGCGGTCTCGACAGCTTCTTTGGCCTGTGCGAGTTCTATGTTTTTTAGGCGCGCAATCTCCGCTTGTTGTTTGTGTGTTTCTGTTTCATAGAGGACCTGCAAACTCCTGAGTTTTTGATCTGCGGCTTCATTAAATAATTTCTCTTTAATGACATGGAACTGCTTATGATGCTCTAACGCAGTTTCAAAATCCCCTTGACTTTCATAAATCACTGCTAACCTTTGATGGCACACGTGTTGTGCATCAAAATGCTGGAGTGCTTCAGAGACTTTAATTGCTTGGTGAAGCACTTCAATCTCAAGCTCAATTTCTTCCTGGTCCTTGTATACTTTACTGATATTTACTAAGATGCCGGGCTTTGGCTCTAGTATGGAAGTACTTTCAGATAGACTTAAAGCCCGTTGGAAATTTGCTAATGCTTGTTGATAGTTCCCTAGCGAAAATTGAATTTCGCCGGCTGTAGATATCACAAAAATTTTCTCGAACACAAAATGACCGTTGTCAATTAACGATAAGGCTTCTTCTATAGTGATCTGAGCATTCTCATAATCACCAGCAAGCTGGTATATAGCAGCAAGGTTATTCAATGCATGAAGCTGTCCCCGAAGATTCTGTGTTTCTTTGCTGAGTTCAAGACTCTGTTTGACATATTCTATGGCTTCTGAAAAATCCGTATGCATGGCATGAACGTTTGCAATACCTATGAGCGCTTCAGCCGCATAATGTGAATCTGCAATCTGACGAGCCGCAGCCAATCCTTTTTCATACGCCTGCAAACTTTGCAGCAAATCCCCCAACAAACTAAAGACTGAGCCAAGATTAACAAACACCATTGATTGCAAGAGCCCTGTCGCTTCACTAAGCTGCCGGGCCTCTGTCAGATAATTCATCGCTTCGTTCAGGTCGCCTGTTATGCGATGGATATATCCCAGACCTATTAGGTTGCGTATAAAACCTTCGTGGTAAGGCGATTCTTTGAACTCGCCAGTAGTGGATAATTGAAGTGCTTCCTCTAGTAAGGTCCGTGCTTGCTTAACATCGTTACTTTTGAGAACCCAGGCCAGCTCATTGGTGGCGTCAATTTTCTCTTTCAGCTTCTGTATTTTGTCGCTCACTATTTACGAATGCCTCGTATTATTTGTTATTTTCATTGTACTGACTCAACTCCAGTTATTGTACTGGTGTGAAACTTGGCCTCAAAATCCCAGCAGCGCAATGAATGTAGTAGCTCTCCGAAGCTGTGATCATGCTGTGTTCACAGTCCCGCTCGAAAGACCATTAGTGGATAACTTCACGTAAATCACCATGGATTGGCTCAGCAGCTTTCGGCAATTATTGCATGCATTGGAGTACCATAATGGCTGATAAGTGTCCAACTGCTTAATCATCTAACCGAATGGATAGGTGTATTCTGTCCTGCTGGTGGATGTGACAGGGTAATTCATCGGATAAGCTCGACAAAAAGTCAAATACAACTGTTATGTTCGAGAATTCTGATGCAACCCGATGCCTATCCAGCTGTCCAAACTCGCAAGTTGTCTCAAACGATTGGCGATTTTACACTTCGAGATATTGATCTGCTCGTTCCAGCAGGAGTGCTATGCGCCTTACTTGGTGAGTCCGGTTCTGGCAAAACGACACTCGTGAAGCTAGTACTGGGTTTGACCGACCCCGATGCCGGACAGCGGCTGATCTTCGGACAGGACATCGATCAAGGCCAACCTCAGACCCGTATCCGTTATGCTCCTCAGGTCAACGTCTTACCTGATGGGATAACTGTTCGGGAAGCCTTACGCTTTACAACATTCCTATCCGGTCAGCATATTGCTGATGCCGCCTCGATCGAGGCGGCGTTGACGGCGGTTAGACTGCCGGTCTCCTTTGATTCTAAGGTGGCTATGCTCACAGGTTTACAGCGAAAATACTTGTGGTTAGCACGCGCGCTTATCGGTCAACCGCAATTACTCGTGCTCGATGAACCCGCTGGCTCACTGACTGGTTCTCAACGGCAGGAATTCCTGACTACTTTACGTGAGGTCAGCACCGGGCGAACGGTGATTTACACAACTGCCACGCCTGCTGATGCATTCGAGGCCAGCGAATACCTGGCAATATTGCTTAAAGGCAGGCTTGTCGCACAGGGACCGACAGATGGTATTTTAGAGAACGCTGATTATGCGCTTTTTCAAATGACTATTCGCGGTGATGCTTCCACCGTTCGCGAATTATTAACTGAAGAGGCATGGATTCATGCCATCCATGTCGCACAACAGGATGATCATGAAGAGTGGATCGTTGCAGTTCACGACGAATATCAGGCGGGGCGTGGGTTGCTACGGGCTGTACTTGCAGATCGCAGTTTGAGTGTGATCAACTACAAGCAATTACGCCCTCGTCTGCATGACATTTTGAACCAGACGGAAACTATTCGTACATCATAGCAAAACTGCTGTTTTCTGTCCGCAAAGTCTGGCCTATTGCCTATATGCATTCTTCCTTTATACGACCAGCATCCATTCACGTGCTTCGTTGCGCAATAGCCAAAGTAGCAATATAAGTGCTGGCATCAATTACCGGAGATGCGCCACTTTTTGTATGATAATTTCGCTCAGGTAACAGTGCCTCAGCGCTGGAGATAGTATTCGTTCCACAGAATAGATTTCTGTGTATGAGAGTCAAAGAACTGCAACCGCTCCGCATTCGGTTGTACATGAACTGTATCACCAGTCCGAATACGAAGCGCTGTGTCGGCAAGTAGATTCATACACTAAAAATCACCGGGATCAGATAGGCGTTCCAGTCCCCATAAATGAAAAGATCCCCAGCGCCAGCAAGCCGGGGATATGATCCACGTCACAGAATCATCTGACGAATATTAGGGGTTCCGCGCTGCCGGGACCAGTATAATTCAGATGCTGAGGTTGGAGAGGAAGGTTTGCCCATATGAAAGCCAGGATGTTCACCCGCCGTGATTTCCTGAAAGCCAGCGGGGCTGGGTTGATCAGCCTGACGACCGGCAGGGCGCATTTTCAACCACAGATTGGGCCGAACAGCCGCGTTCACCTGCATACTTTTGATCCAGCAGCGACTTCTAGCACTGAAGCAGTGCGCGGAGCGATGCTTGCCGCCACCGATCTGAGCTGGCTGCGGGCTGGGGAGTCGG
>JAIOHN010000438.1 GCA_019912985.1 Anaerolineae bacterium
ATATTCGCATCAACAGTGTCTTTATCAGCTCCAATGTGCGCAAAGCTGTGAACAACGGGCTTGCAGACTTTACCCCTGTGTTTCTTTCCGAAATTCCGCTGCTGTTCAAGCGAGGCCGTCTGGTGCTGGATGTCGCGGTGATCCATGTCAGCCCACCAGATGAACATGGCTATTGTTCTTATGGGGTAGAAGTTGGCGTGACCAAGAGCGCAGCCGAAAGCGCGGGGATGGTGATCGCGGAAGTGAACCCGAATATGCCGCGCACCCTGGGCGATAGTTTCATCCACGTCAGCCAGATTGATTATTTCATCGAAGTCGATTACCCGCTGCCAGAAGTCCCACCGCAGCCCCCATCACCGGTTCAGGAACGTATCGCCAGGCACATCGCTGAGCTGATTCCCGATGCGGCGACCCTGCAAACCGGCATCGGTGGTATCCCTGACGCGGTACTACGCCAGCTCACCAACCATAAGAACCTGGGTATTCACACCGAGCTTTTCTCGACCGGTGTCATGGAGATGATCGAAGCTGGTGTCGTGACCAACGCGGCTAAATCGCTGCATTCTGGCAAAGTCGTCGCCGGGTTTGTGTTGGGTTCCAAGGCGCTTTACGATTACATTGATGACAACCCGATTTTTGAGTTCCATCCCACAGAATATGTGAACGACCCGTTCATCATCTCACAGAACGACCGCATGATTTCGATCAACTCCGCGATCGAAGTCGATCTCACGGGGCAGGTGTGTGCGGATAGTATTGGCCCCAAGTTTTATTCGGGGGTAGGGGGGCAGCTGGACTTTGTGCGCGGTGCGGCCCGCAGCAAAGAGGGCAAAACGATTATTGCGCTGCCCAGTACCACCAAGAACGACACGGTCAGCCGGATCGTCGCACAGCCCAAACCGGGTGCAGGTGTGACGACCACGCGCAATGATGTGCATTACGTCGCCACGGAGTACGGTGTGGCTGACCTGTGGGGGCGGTCGATTTCAGAGCGTGTCCACGCGCTTGTCAATATCGCGCATCCGCTTTATCGCGAAGAACTGCTTGCCTATGCCCGCGAGCAGAATTACATTGGCAAAGTATACAGCCTCAGCGTGTAACATCGACACATCGCGTAAGACTTCGGTCAGGCTATGTAGACCATTCCACCGGTAGGGAATGGTCTACATTATGGTTTTCGGGCTTCAATCAAATAGGTTCGCGCCTCAAATGCGAGGCTTTCGCCCGCGTCAAGTCGTGCTTGCAACCCCAAAAGCTGCGCTTGATGTGTGTTCACACTGAAGTTTGGCACCAGCCAGGGAACCGCTTTCAGATAATAGACAATTGCGGCCACATCTGTGAAGCGCAGTTCTCCCTGCCAGTCCTGCACATCCACGAGGGTTAATCCGCATCTTTCCAGCCACGGGACATATCTGGCCGGTGTCGCATCCGGCCATGGGGGAGTCGCGCCGAATATAGCCAGCAAATCCTGCGCCCATAACCCGTGAACCTGCTTGGTCAGAAAAGTGCCACCTGGGGCCAATACGCGGGCGCACTCTGCCGGGTTAAAAGCACCGTGACGGTTCAGCACAAGCTCGAATGCGCTATCAGCAAACGGCATTTGAATGGATTCTGAGGACTCCAGGGGAATGACCGATACGCCAAGTGGTTGTAAACGCTCGGCAGCCAGCTCGATGTTTGGCGGATAGCCCTCAGTGGCGACGACCTGTGCCGGCCAATGCTCGCGCAGACTCAGGAGTTTCTCACCGCCACCGGTATCTATATCCAGCACGGAAGCCGCCTGCTGCATGAGCGTGGCGGCACGATCTATGTAGGACCAGGGCGGTTTTTCCTCAAACATTCGCCCATGCAGATAGGAAAAATCCCAGCCTGCGAACGGCTTCTGTTCCTCTTCCAGCCACTGCGCTAAAAATATATTCTGGTTCACGCGTTTCAGCCTGTGATGAATTCATAATATTTGCTTCTATTTTATAGAACCCGCTGCTGCATTTGTAGGGTCATTAAGGTGTAGAGC
>JAIOHN010000439.1 GCA_019912985.1 Anaerolineae bacterium
AACATGCTCTATATATTTGGCGTTGGCGAAATCCCCATCTCCATCAGCGGTGATCCCGCTCACCCTGAATTACTGGTCCACACAACCCGCGCGGTTGGCGCAGTCACGAATGTCATGAATACCCTGAAAGTCGGCGACGTCATTGGCGTGCGCGGGCCATTCGGTTCAGCCTGGCCTGCCAGAGCCGCCAAGGGTCATGATGTAGTGCTGGTAGCAGGCGGCATTGGCCTGGCTCCCCTACGCCCGGCGCTTTACCAGATACTGAGCCGTCGCGAAGATTATGGCAACATCGTCCTGTTGTATGGCACCCGTAGTCCGGAGGACATCCTTTTCCGCAAAGAATTGGAACAGTTACGCGCCCGTTTCGATCTCGAAGTCTATGTCACCGTCGACTATGCCGGAACCCGCTGGCACGGGAATGTCGGTGTCGTTACTAAACTCATTCCGAAAGCCCCGTTTGATGCCACTCACACACTGGCGATGGTCTGTGGGCCAGAAGTGATGATGCGCTTTGCTGCATCAGAACTCCAGAACCGTGGTGTCAGCACAGATAAGATTTTCGTGTCGATGGAACGCAACATGAAGTGTGCTGTTGGTTTTTGTGGACACTGCCAGTTTGGGCCAATGTTCATCTGCCGGGATGGTCCAGTGTTTACTTACCGGCACGTCGCTGAGTGGATCAACCGCTGGGAGGTGTGAGATGCCACAAAAACGCAAACCAAAACTAGCGGTCTGGAAATTTTCATCATGTGATGGCTGCCAGCTCAGCCTGCTCGACTGTGAAGATGAGCTGTTGACTGTAGCCGATGCGGTACAAATCGCCTACTTTCCAGAGGCGACTCGCGCAGAGGTACGCGGTCCGTATGATGTCTCACTGGTCGAAGGTTCAATTACCACGCCACACGACATCGAGCGAATCAAGAAAATTCGCAAGCAGTCGAAATTCCTCGTGACCATTGGTGCATGTGCGACTGCCGGTGGTATCCAGGCACTGCGTAATTTCCGTGATATAGACACATTTATCTCAGCCGTATATGCAACCCCCGGCTATATCAACACCTTGGATAAATCCACGCCAATCGCGGATCATGTATTTGTCGATTACCAACTGCGCGGCTGCCCAATCAACAAGTACCAGCTGGTCGATGTACTGCGCGCCTTCATCCACGGCGGCAAACCCAACACCCCATCATATAGTGTTTGTGTGGAATGCAAGCGTCGTGGCACTGTCTGTGTGATGGTCTCGCAAGGGACAGCCTGTCTGGGTCCCGTAACCCATGCCGGATGCGACGCACTTTGTCCGGCTTACAACCGGGGTTGTTTTGGCTGTTTTGGGCCGATGGAATCACCAAACACACACGCGTTGAGTGACCAGTGGCAACAAATGGGAGCCAGCTCCCAGGAGATTGTGCGCGCCTTCCGAGGCTTTAACGCTTACGCAGAAGCATTTCGAAAGGAGAGCGAAATCCATGAGCACGCAGACCATCAAAGTTGATTATCTGGCAAGGGTAGAAGGTGAAGGCGGACTTTATATCAAAATCCGGGACGATAAAGTCAAAGAAGTTCGTCTCTCGATTTTTGAGCCGCCCCGGTTTTTCGAGGGTTTTCTACAAGGTCGCTACTACACGGAAGCGCCCGACCTCACAGCCCGAATCTGTGGTATCTGCCCGGTCGCTTACCAGATGAGCTCGGTTCATGCCATGGAGCGGGCGCTTGGCGTAAAAGTGGAAGGGCAGCTGCGTGAATTGCGTCGGCTTTTATACTGCGGCGAATGGATCGAAAGTCACGTGCTGCATGTATATATGCTCCATGTACCCGACTTCCTGGGTTATCCAGATGCGATTTCGCTGGCGAAAGTCTATCCACAGGTGGTTAAAGATGCCCTGCGGTTGAAGAAAATCGGTAATGCGATTGTGACGCTGTTGGGTGGCCGTGAAATCCATCCCATTAATGTTCGCGTGGGTGGATTTTACAAGCTGCCAACTCGCCGCCAATTGCTGGCGATGGTTGAAGACCTGAAGTGGGCGCGCGAAACGGCTGTCGGCATGGTCCGATTTGCTGCTGGGCTCCCCTTCCCGGATTTTGAAAAAGATTATGAGTTTGTCGCCTTACGTCATCCAAGCGAGTATCCCTTTAACGAAGGGCGTCTGATTTCGAATAAAGGTCTTGATATTGATATTTCCGAATACGATGAACATTTTGTTGAGGAGCATGTCAAGCACTCGACCGCTCTGCACTCCGTCATCCGTGAGCGCGGCGCTTATCTGGTCGGTCCACTGGCGCGTTACAACCTGAACTTTGACCGGCTGCCACAGGATATTCAGGAATTGGCCCTCGAAGTTGGGCTTGGGACTGCGGTCAACAATCCGTTTAAGAGCATTATTGTTCGCAGCATCGAAACGGTGTACGCCTGCGATGAAGCGCTGCGAATCATTGATGCCTATGAAATGCCAGCGCAAGCGGCTGTCGAAATGACGCCACAGGCGGCAACCGGATATGGCTGTACGGAAGCACCACGAGGCATTCTCTATCACCGCTATACGATAGATGATGACGGCCTTATCGTAAACGCACAGATCGTCCCGCCAACATCGCAAAACCAGAAAACGATCGAGGATGATCTCTGGCATTTTGCGGAAGCCGCACTTGACCTCCCCCAGGATCAGCTTACGTGGCAGTGCGAGCAGGCAATCCGCAACTATGACCCGTGCAT
>JAIOHN010000440.1 GCA_019912985.1 Anaerolineae bacterium
CTTTGGGGTCAGTTTCAAAGAATGCCTGGTCATAACGGGCGAACGCCTGTCGCAAATACCGCTGCCCAGCGGGCGGGTCGCCGTGACGCAGGGTTTCGCAGAAGAGTGTCACGTTGTCAGCATCAAAATGCGGGTCATGCAGACAGGCTTCAAAAAAGCGCGCGAACTCGCGCCCGATTTCGGCATAGACTTTCTGATTGCCTCGGCCTACAGCATCACTGGCGCGATCAAGCGCCGTTAGTGGATTGAGGGCCAGCGCCACCGCTTCCTGAATCTCGGCCTGACTGCGATCAGAGCCAAGTGACTGCGCTGAGAGGGTGACGGTCTCGACTGCCTGAGCGCTGGGTGGCGCAGAGAGCTGGGCTTCGTCAATCAACCTTGCCAGATCTTCCTTGCGAATGGTCTGCCCCGCCTGCTTGGAAGCCCAGGTCGCGAAGGTACACCAGTTGGCGCAGATGCCGGTGCGGGCGATCATTGCCAGCGCCAGCTCATGATAGGACTGCGTGATCTGCAAATTGCGAATGACAGGATCGGCAAGCGCAGCGATTTGATCGACTTCCGCTGGGGTGGGCATGTGATCACTTGCTGGCAGACCGGCTTCCTGCATCCTCAGTTGAACCTCACTCAGGGCTGATTGACATCGCTGTTCAGCACCAGCACATTCTCCCAGAGATGACGGTTCGCCTGGACAAACTGCTGATGTGCTTCATGGTGATAATAAACCTCGACATCATCCATGGATGCAAATGTCATATAGTGCAGGATGTCGTATTGCGGGGCAGCGCCGTGATCGCCTGAGCGGCACAGCCCGCCACTGTAGGTGCGGATCTGAGGAATGGCGGCCTTGAGCGCTGCAAAGTCAGCCACGTGCTTTTGAATATCGAGATCGGACACATCTGCCTTGAATTTGAAACAAACCACACGCTGAATAGTCACGAATGATTGCTCCTGTATGAGATCGCTAAGATAATGGCTGCGGACGAGCAAAAGCTCAGACCAGCGGCAATTGGTCATTCCCGTTCTGATCGCCCAGAATACCCTTGAGTAAGTGCTGCAAGGGATCGATATTCTGGTCGCGGAAATCGACCCAGCTTCGCCCAGCCAGTGTAATCGGGATGTCCGGGCGGCGCGGTGCATCCGGCAGCAGCACCGGGATGATGTGCGCCTCGTACATCAGGGCAAATTGCAATTCGCGTAACTGATATTCGCCTATCCCGTTCAGGCCGATGAAGAAGGCCACATTGTTGACCCGTTTCAACTGGTTGCGCACCGCTGGCTCCCAGTCATCACCGGGGCGCAGGTCCCATAAGTCCAGCCAGGGCAGGACACCTTTGTGCGTCAACTGCTCGGCGATGCGGGTGACCGACAGCCGGTCCTGATGGTTGTGGCAGATAAAGACATCAAACTCGCCCAGTTTGCGCCGCCCTTCGAGGCTGGTCGCCAGCATCTGCTTCTGCTGCTCGGCCTCCACATCCTGGTCCAGCCGTGTGACCATCTGCTGGCGCACGAATGACTGGCGTGCCACCAGCTTGCCGGTGCTTTTCACCAGTGAAATCCGGTTGTCGCACACCGGGCAGTTGAGCCAGCTTTTCTTCATTTGCAGCCGCTTGCGCACGATGGTGTCGTTCATGACGGTGCCACAGTTGCCGCAGACGGTGACAACTCGCCGCTTGACACTGCGCGGCAGCGCCCGCCGCAGCAAATGCACATTGATGTATTCCTCGATGTAGGTGCGGGTTCCGGCGGAATCCTGGCCGCTGGTGAACAGCTGCAGCTCGCCTTCGCCAGAATCGGTGTGGAACAGGAACAGCTTGAACTGCGTCCCGTTGGCGGTGGTGTAGAAGGCGGCGTTTTCGTAATTATCGCGGTACTGGAAGCGGCCCGTGTTCCACATGCGCACCAGCAGCGTGGTGTAGATGTTGAGCACCGCGCCTTCAAACTGCCAGATGGTGGTGTTGGCATCTGGCTCCGGCGGCTTGGATTGATAGAGGCGGCTGGACTGTGAGGGGAAGATAATATTGACCTTGCCCTCCTCTTCCTCGTCACGGATGGCGATCTCGTGCTTGATGAGATCCTCAATCGTGGCGATCAGCAGCAGTTCTTCCTCTTCCTTGTTGTCGATGCGCTCATCCTCTGACATGCGGAAGTTACCGGCGCGGGCTTCTTTCTCGCTGATCAGGCCCAGGCCTTCGGCCTCATCACGCGCGGCAGTGATCAACGCCGAGGCGTAGGCATCGACCATTTCCGGCTTGAGCAGCACCAGATTGCCGAAGCTGAAGCGCTTGATCAAGCCCTGCGATTCCACCAGACTGATGCAGGTCTCGAACTGTATCCGCAGGTCAGGATATTGGTCGACAATATCCTCGTTGTGGAAGGCGAAGGTATCGTAAAGCTGGTCGATGGTATGCAGCAGGTGATTGTCGTCGCGCACACCGGTCAGGTAATTTTTGATGCGCTGGAACAGCCGGGTCGAGTTGACTTTGGGCAGTTGATCCCAGGGGATGGCATTACGGATCGCCGAAGCCAGTTCCGGAATGTTGTAGCCATCACGGGCGCTGGTGGCATAATAGCCATTGAAACCGAGCTTTTCCAGCAGCAGCTCGATGCGGTCACGGCTGACGCCCTGACCGCCACGGTCAATGCGCCCGGCGACCAGGAATTTCTGCATCGCCACGTGGCTGTGGCCGCGCACCAGTTCAGCATGTTTCAGCGCACGGTCCCAATGGCGCACGCCAGTGAATGGGTCGCCATCGCCCATCACGCTGAACATCACCAGTGCCAGCACCACTTCGTTGAGATGCAGCTGGTGAATCAGGCGGTAGCCCGGCTGCCCGGCCATATCCCACAGCAGGATTTCGCGCTGTTCGCTGACGTTTTCCTGGAAGGTCTCCTCAGAATGGAAGCGATGGACCTGCCGCCCGTGGGTGGAATCCGTCGTTTCGCGGAAGGGACGCTCGCACAGGGCTTCGGCCAGGCTGGTTTTGCCCACGCCGCTGTCGCCTACCAGCACCACTTTAGCATTGGTGTAGCGCACGACTGTCTCCACCGGGATGGCATCACGCAGGCGTGCCGGATCGAACTTCCAGACGCGGATCATCTGGTCTTCAAAGCCGAGTGTCGCCAGCACCGGTTGTTTGGGATGGAATGCCAACCCCGCTGTCCAGTAACGGGCGGCCAGCTCATCAATCACCGATACACATTCCCAGGTATCGGTTCGCCAGACGCGCACCGTGCCATCCAGCGATTTTGACGCCAGGAAGCTGCCATCAGCGGAGAAGCCAATGTCGCAGATAATGCCGGTGTGCATTTCCAGCACGGTCGTGCGCCGGCCCCAGATGCGAATGGTGTAATCGGCGGAGGCGGATGCCAGCAGCTCGTTATCCGGTGACCACGCCAGCGCATAGACCGCGCCACCGTGACCTTCCAGCACGCGCCGCGTCTGCCCGGCTTCTACATCCCAGATACGGATGCTGTGATCTTCAGAACCAGTTGCCAGCGTGCGGCCATCGCCACGCCAGGCGACGCTGTACACCGCCCCGGAGTGGCCGCGCATCAGGGCGATCAAATCGGCGGTGTACGGGTTCCACACGGCCACGCTGCCATCGCCGGAGACAGAAGCCAGCGCGTTGGTGGCGTGTGACCAATCCAGATCAAACACGGTGCGGCCATGGCCGGTGAGGATGCCCACCGACTGCTCCTGATGCACATTCCACAGGCGAACGGTGTTATCGCCGGAACTTGATGCCAGCATTTCACCGTCGGGCGACCAGGCGACACTACTCACCCAGTCGCGATGCCCTTCCAGACGAATGCGAGGGAAGGGGCTGCGGTCGGTTAAATCCCAGATGAGGATGCTGCGGTCAAACGATGTGGATGCCAGTTCATTCCGCACAGGCGACCAGGCAAGGCGGTTGATGCCTTTGTTATGTTTATCCAGTGTACGGAGTGGTCTTTGAAAGTACGATCCGTTACTCATCGTTCATCCAGATGCGTCCCCCATGGGCATTGGGTGTGAGGTTGGTATAGCATGAGGTCATGATAAAGTGCTTAATTATACTAATTGTGAACAAGATTCCAACTAAAGTCGGCGATCAGCGCTTACCTCACGCCGACTTCAGTTTATTATGTAACTTTTTCCTTACATCAAATTAACATTGCCTGTGCGAAAAACTCACACGCCGCATAAATGCACGTCGATTCCCATGGCGTCGAACATCGCCGCTTTGGCGGCCAGCGCCCGGTCTGCATCGGCTGCCGAGGGTGCGTAAGCCACATTTAGATGGTTGGCTTTATGCCGCGCCATCATCTGATCGCGGTTGACTCCGTGCAGCACGGCGTGCATGATCGGCCATTGGGGCGTGGTCAACTGCCAGCGGCGTTCTGTTTCTTCTTGGGGCAGCTCGACCGCTGTAGCCCGCCCGATGTCGGCATGAAGCGCATCATCCATGACATACACCCGGCTCCAGACAATTTCGCCCGGTCTGCTGACGCCTTTTAGGGTGCCGCCACCCAGGCGGAAATACATCGGCGGCTGGCGTTCGCTGGAGGCTCCGGCGTAGCCATCAATAAAATGCGAGGCGGGTGCCGCGCCAGAGATGAGGAACACCCAGACGAAATCATCCACGCCATTGCCGTGGAAATCCTCCCCCCAGCGCACATCATGGAGGGTGGTGGCTGGGTCGAATCCCATCGCGTTCCAGACGCGGTTCGTCACCAGTGCATCCACGCCCGCGCATTCATCCACTTCGTTAAAATGTGGCAGTGCTTTTCCGGCGTACAATTCCTGCCCCCGTTCATCGTAGGCAGGCGGACGCTTGACATTGTTGAGCAGCCCTTCAACCAGATCGGAAGCGGGGGCCATGTCTTTCAACCCCTGTTGATACTGAATGCCGATGGCGTCGCAGTGGAAATCCTGGGCGATGCGCAGCGCGGCGATATACATCTTGCACTGCCCCAGAATCTGCGCGTCCGTCAGCTCGGTATCGGGGTCGCTGCCGGTGACAAATTTCACGCCACGATCATCCAGCCAATCACGGATTTTCTGGGCTTCCTTGTCGCTCACCTGGTTCATGGCCGCCACCAGTGCCGATTGACTGAGGCGTTCCTTGTAGATGCCGGTTGGATTGAGCAGGCTGTCGTCGATGATGGCGTTGTACATGCCCATGCAGCCTTCATCAAAGATGCCCATGATGGCCTTCTCACGCTGAAGTTGGGCCGCTAATGCCTTGCCCATTTGTGCTTCCGCTTCTGGCAATGCTGCCGTATCCAGGGCGCGGACGTGGCTGCTATCGTGGGTGATTTTGCGGTCATGAATCCACTCACGGATGCCCTGCTTGAAAAAGTCGTCCGTGAAATCCTTGCTCCAGATGCTGCTGTAGGTCACGCCCATTTTGGTCAGCGAGCCGTTGAGATTGAGCAGCCCGACCAGCCCCGGCCATTCGCCACTCCAGTTGGCGACTGTCAGGATCGGCCCACGATGGTCACGCAGCCCGCCAGGACATGGTGGCTGTACTGCCACACGGCCTCGGCCACGATCACAGGTGTATCCGGGTGGATGGTCTGGAATACATCCATGCCCATGCGCTGGTTCCAGATGAAGCCGTGTTTCAGCTCCGGGTCATAAGGGTGGGCGCGCCGGACGGTGATCCCTTCCTTAGCGAAGGCGGCGATCACACGCTTTTCCATATCTTCCTGAGCAGGCCAGCACATTTGATTGGCCGAAAGGCGCAGGTCTCCGCTGGCGACCAGCACGGCGGTATTCGGCTCTGGTGGTGCGGGTTCGGTCACTTGGGGTAATGAATAAGTAGCCATAAAGCTCCTCATGTATCCAGTATTTTAGATAAGTATAACGTCCCATGCGGTCATGCTGCCGACATTTGGCATAGGATGGACATCACATTCGACGTTACTCTGGCAGCGTTCATTTGGCATGATGCATGAGGGCGGCTTGTGCGGTATTCTCACCAGAAAAATAAAGGGGGTAAATTTAATCAATGAAAATTGTTGAGATGCATGTGACACCGATTGCCATCTGTGACCCGCCGCTGCTGAACTCAGTCGGCATTCACCAGCCCTACGCGCTGCGCACGATATTGGAGCTGGTGACGGATGATGGTCTATCCGGCGTGGGTGAGGTCCCTGGTGGCGAAAAAGTGGCCGCCATGCTGAATGCGGCGGTTGATTATGTCGTGGGCAAAGACCCGTTTCAGTTGAACGCCATTTACGCCGCGCTGCAAGCCCAGTTGCAGGAAGCGCAGACCGACCAGCGCGGTGACACGCCCTGGGATCAACGCACCTTCACGCATGTCTACAGTGCGATTGAAGTCGCCTGTTACGATCTGATGGGCAAGGCTATCGAGCGACCGGTGGCGGACCTGCTCGGCGGGGTCATTCGTGAACGGGTGCCGTTTGCGGCCTATCTATTCTTCAAACGTGCTGGCGCAGGTGGCCCGCTGGGCTTCGAGAGCGACCCTAACGATACAGGCTGGGCGGCAGCGCGCCAGGCTGAGGCGATCACGCCGGAGCAAATCGTGACGCAGGCCAAAGCCATGTGTGAGCATTACGGCTTTAAGTCGATCAAGCTCAAAGCGGGACATTTTGAGCCTGCACATGAAGTCGAGTGTTTGTTCGCGCTGCGTGAAGCCTTTGGGCCAGATACCCCGCTGCGCATTGACCCCAATGGTGTGTGGTCGCTGGAAACTGCCATCCAATGGGGCAAGCAGATGGAAGGTGTGCTGGAATATTATGAGGACCCGGTGCGCGGCCAGGAGAACATGGCGAAGCTGCGCAAGGCCGTAGACCTGCCGCTGGCGACCAATATGTACACCACTTCATTTGGGGATTTGCCGAACAGTATCGCGATTGGTGCGGAGGATATTATCCTGTGTGACCATCACTTCTGGGGCGGGCTGCGCGCCTGCCAGGAACTGGCCGCCATCTGCCGTACGTTCGGGCGCGGGCTGTCCATGCACTCCAACAGCCACCTGGGCATCTCGCTGATGGCGATGGTGCATCTGGCGGCTGCCACGCCGCATCTGACCTATGATCTGGACACGCATTACCCCTGGCAGGCTGATGAAGTTATCCAGGGCGGTCATGTCCAGTTCGAGGATGGCATGATCACGGTGCCGAAAACACCGGGGCTGGGTGTCGAGCTGGATCGTGAGGCGCTGGCCCGCCTGCATGAAAATTATCTGGCCTGCGGCATCAAAAAGCGCGATGATACGCACGAGATGCAGAAGCTGGACCCCACCTGGAAGGAAGCGCTGGTGCGCTGGTAGGGACGAATGTTAGGTCCAGAGCATGGTTTCTGGTCTATGGTGACTGACCCGTGCGGGTGTTATAGTTAGGCTTATATGCGCTTGCTTTATAAATAATAATTTCTGCGAGAATTTTCGATGCTGCCGACCGCACAAATAGGTCAAACTGGTTTAAGCGTGCCGATTCTGGGGCTGGGAACAGCCCCACTAGGTGATTCTTTTGCCGGGATCAGCGAGGCACAGGCTGTAGAAAC
>JAIOHN010000441.1 GCA_019912985.1 Anaerolineae bacterium
CAGGGCCGGAAATGAGAAATCGAAAAATGCGCTGGTCAGGTGGTGGATAGCGCAGGTTGCGCATCAAGCGCCGGGTGTTCATCGCGGCGGCAGGCCCCATGCGATCAAATCCGCGCCGCCTAGCACGGCGCGGATTTGATCGCATGGGGCCTGCCGCCGCGATGAACACCCGGCGCTTGATGCGCAACCTGCGCTATCCACCACCTGACCAGCGCATTTTTCGATTTCTCATTTCCGGCCCTGCAATTACACTTCCAACAAACTGGATTTTATTCAGCGGGATCATCATCCTTTTTTCGGCTTCCGCATTTTCGATCACGAAGCTAATGAGTATCGCTGTGCTGATCAGCTTCGTTTCCGTAGCGGTTGCCCTGCTCAACGGGTTTTTCCAGGGCATCCTGATGGTGTTGCAGATCAGTAACCTCATGGCGAAAATTCGCGAAAGTGGTCTTTACGACCTGCTGTGCGTCCTGCCAGGAGGCGCGATCCATGCCAATTGGTCGATAGGCATCACCTGCTTGCGGCACGCACACATTCTTAAACAACTTGACTCACAGACCGTCTGGATCATCCGTATCCTGTTTAGCATGATGGTTATCTTTTCGGTCGCCCGGCCCAGTTCCAACCTGTGGGATGGCCCTACCCTGGCGTTCACGCAATTTCTTGCACTTTCGATTGCCTTCTACATTGACGACGGTCAGTCAATCACCCTGGGCTGTTTGACCGGTCTGCTCAGCCCCACTTACACACGCAGTCCCGGTGAAGTCCGGCTGCATGCCCTTACGAGTTACATCAGCCTTCAGCTTTTCATCTACCTCTCCACTTTTGCCTTCGTCTTTACAGTGATTCCGGCTGTCGCAGCATTATTCCAACCAGCCAGAACACTAACCAGCTTCTGCCAGGCAATTCTGGGATTGCTGTGGTTGTACTTACTGCGCGAAGGAATAATTTCCGCTGTCTGGCGAGTGCTTTTCTACCGTCTGGAAGCTGTACCGGCTGATTATCAAACAGTAATCAGCGTGAGCACGCGAAACTGTTAGCGAATTTAACCGTAGTATAATAAACGGATTGTATTCATTGGAAGCCATGGCGTGTTAGCAGACTTTATTGACTCAGTCACCAAACTGGTGGAAAACATCGTTGTCACGTTCGGCGCGCCGGGCATTACCATCATCGCCTTTTTCGAAAACCTTTTTCCACCCACCCCGAGCGAGATACTGTATCCTCTGGCGGGAAAAATGGCTTCCGAAGGCCGGACGTCAGTCGTGGCAGTGGTCGTGGCCGGTTTGATCGGCTCACTGGGAGGATCACTGCTCTATTACAGCCTGGGCTATCGTCTGGGCGAAACAGGCGTACGTGACCTGATCCAGCGCTTAGGAACGATCCATATCCTGCGACTAAAAATCCCGATCGTCACTGCCGAGGATTTTGATCGCGGCTTGCGTCTCTTCCGTCGGCACGGCTCGATCATCGTGTTTGTCGCGCGCCTGATGCCACTGGTTCATGGAGTTGTCTCCATCCCGGCGGGCGTGGTCCGCATGAATCTGTTGCTATTCTGTATCTACACCGCCCTGGGCGCTGCGCTGTGGATTGCGCCGCTGGCGGTTTTTGGGTATTGGTTGGGCAACAACTGGCAGGATGTGCTGGATTGGCTCGATATTTATGAAAATGTGGTACTCGCCGTGATGGGCCTGCTGATTGCGATTTATGTCGGACGGCGTATCTGGCACGCACTTGAAAAACGGCACATCAAACCGACGCACTAAAATAGGAGCAATTTAATGTCTATCAGATCAGCGGCGGCGTGGCTGGCCCATCTTTATACTGCCATCGGTGGTGTCATCGGTATGCTGGCACTGTTCGCGGCGGCAGCGGGTGACATACGCACCGCTTTTCTGTTGATGCTGTTGACACTTGTCATTGATTCCACTGATGGCCTGCTGGCACGTGCGATGCACGTCCACGAAGTTCTGCCCAAATTCGACGGCGCGATGGTCGATAACGTCATTGATTTTCTCACCTATGTCTGGCTGCCGGTGTTCATCATCGGCTCCATTGGGGTGCTGCCGCATCCTCTGTGGATCACTGTGCCAGTCCTGGCCGGATTGTATGCCTATGGGCAGGTGGATATGAAAACCCCTGATAATTTTTTCCTGGGGTTTCCAAGCTACTGGAACATTGTCGCGTTGTATATGTATTGGCTGCGACCCGAAGGCGTGGTGGCTGTACTGGTGCTGCTTATCCCTGGTATCCTGACATTTATCCCCACCCGCTACCTCTACCCAAGTAAAAACCGGGTGTTATCTATACCAACCTGGATTCTCGCTTCGATCTGGCTGGTGCTGATCACCTACCTGCTTTTTCAGGAACAACCCAACCAGACTTTAATCTGGATCAGCACCTTATTCCCAGTCTACTATCTCCTCGCCAGCTTTTATGTAGAATATCGTGTTCGTCGGGGTAATCCGATCACTGTGTGAGGACTCTGCTGCCGCACAGGGTATAAACTGTGTAGACAACGGAGTTTGCGATGTTAACCTGGAAGCTCTGGCGGGCGCTAAGCCAACCACCCTATCCGCATCCCCTTTTCCAGCGGGTTTATACCAATCGAGAGCATGTGGGAAAGCTACAACGCTTTCTCTTTTTCATGATTGCCTATCTTATGATCTGTCTGGCACTCACCTTCTTCTGGCCTGTCTTTGCGCTCAATCCTGCGGGTCTGCTGGTTACGATATTTGCAGGCAGTAACACCGCCTTCGGTACATTGTGGAGCGACCGGGTCAGCACGACTATTGCAAAAGAACACGAGTTGGATACTTACGATTTACTGTGCTTGATTCCTGTCGGCGCGTTTGGTGCAGGCTGGACATTGGCGGTCGGCAGCCTGCATGCTAGCCCTCTATTTCGGTATACAGGGCTGATTATGCGCATGTTAGGTGGTGTGGTGCTGACGGTATCCATCTTGACATTGGGAATCCCGATGATGCTCTCGATTGCGCATTGGGAATCACAGGAAATATTCTTATTATTTATTGCCTTGTGGAACTTATGTCTGGCTGCTGCTGGATTCTATTTTGACTATGCGCAATCCGTCGTCCTTGCCCACCTGATCGGAATCCTGGCATCGACTTATTCGATGGGCCGCCTTAACACACGATTACTCTCAAATGGGACTTTTCTGCTGGCACAAGTAACAATTTACCTGGCGACATTCATCACAGGCTTCATCTTCCTCAATGATCTTTATGAACTGCTGGAACTGCCGCAGATTGCCGAGGCGATCAGCCTGCCGATTCTGCGATTACTGCTGTTCTATGGATTCCATGAAATCGGCATTCGCCTCGTATGGGCAACCCTGGTGCGGCAATTTCACGGTTCGCCCCTAGAAATTGCTGAAGCAATTTGATTGTTTTATGAACCCCAGCTACTTATACTAAGTGTTTATATCGCACATTCGTTCAGCTGAATAATCAGGAGCAAACGAGCTGTGATGACATGGAAACTGTGGCGTGCGCTCCACACACCACCTGCCAATCACCCCTTATTTGAGCATATTGCCAGCCAGCCCGAGTGGTTTCCCAGTCGTTCTCTTGGACTGCTCTGGCCGGTCGGACTTGGCGTATTGACGTTGACTTTTCTGATAGGTGTGTGGTATGTGCCACAAGTCGTTATGCCCATGCTGTTTCACCCGCATGTGGCACTGTTGATTGGGCTGCTTCTATTTACAGGTACCGTCTACGGTTTTGCCTGGGCGATCAGCATCAGTAGCATGATTAACCGGATGCGCGGCCAGGGAAAATACGATTTGCTTCGCCTGTCTTCGCTGAGCACATTTGGCGTCAACTGGACGATTTGCACCGGTTATCTCTATCGTCAGCAGCTTTTTAAGCGCATCAGCCTCCAGCATACCCGCGCGACTCAACTGGCCCTCACCCTGACCGGCGCGCTAATCATGCCGATATTAATCGGGCTGGTGTCCTCAAACCAGGAATTCGTCTTGTCGCTGCTGATCACCGGGTTACACATCATTACCATCGCCGCCGCCTTTCAGATTGACCACGTGCAATCGGTCGTGATGGGCAGCCTGATTGCAATGATTACGCCGATTTATACCCGCAACATCACCGATACACGCATCTTTGCTGGCGTGACCTTCCTAAGTCTGCAACTCACCACTTACCTGATCAGTTGGTTTGTGGGGTTTGAGCTGCTGCCCGGTTCTATCACCGCCCTGTTGATGGAGCGTGAAGCAGTAGAATTGGTGATCCCAATCCTGCGAGTGATCGTTTTCTACCTCACACGTGAGATTGTCATTCTGACCCTGTGGCAGGTACTGAGCTATCATTTGCAGGCGAATCGTGCTGAATTGGACTTACTAGCAGCGTGAAATGACCACCCGGACCCTGTGGCGCGCGTTGAATCAGCCACCAGCCACCCATCCGCTGTTCTGGCGCACACTCCGCCGCTGTAAAGATGCATCTCCCACCTACAGCGGTGAGATCAGCCGCCTCGACCGACTCTCCCTGGCTTATGTAGGGGTGTTTATGGGTATTCTGCTTTTGACCAACACGATGCCGATTATTCAAACACCCCTCCTCACCGCGTTGATGGTGCTGATTACCCTGCCGCTAGTCATGCCGCTGGTCATTTTGCTGCGCAATACGGTCTTCTGTGGTACCTACTATGGCCTGAATTGGGGAATAGAAATCAGCCAGTTAGTCGCACAGGAACGCCAGAACCACACCTATGATCTGCTGCACTTACTCCCGCCCGGCGTATTAGCTCCCGTATGGGCGATCACAACCGGCTGCCTGTATGCCAATCAGCGCTTTAACCGCGTCATGGAATTACGCAGCACCACCCTGCGCGTGATCGGGCTGCTGGTCACAATTATTCTGCTGCCGATCCTGGTCACAGGACATCCAGAATTCTATCTCTTAGTTGGGTTATTTGGACTCTGCGCGGGGGTCGTGGTTTTCGTTTTACGTGTCGACTATATCCAATCGGTAGTGCTTGGGGTACTGGCTGGAATTATCGCGGGTCTGAACAGTTTGAGTCCGTTTGAAACCCGCGTCTGGGTCATTGGCGGCTTTCTACTGTTTCAGGTCAACAGCTATGTCGCAGGTGTCTTGATCGGCCTTTTCATACTTCCCGCTCTGATCGGTGCCATTCACCCGCTTGTGCAATGGACACTGGTGTTCATCGTTGCCTTTGCCTTGCGTGAGATCGCAATCAGCTTGATCTGGCATCAACTTTTACATCAGGTCAATATCCCTGCCCACGATCTGAAACTTATTTTTCAGTTCAGCGCCTGAAAATGGACTGATCTGCGTAATGGCATGGCGAAGCTCATCCGTTATAATGAGGACATTACAAAGCAGTGGAGTTTTATCGTGAGCGACCTTTTAGATCCAAACGCCATCCCTACAGTTGGCGATAACTCTGAAGGCTGGAAGCCTGACCCTGATCATCCACGCCGCCGTCCGCCCTGGATTCGCGTCCGCGCACCCGGCGGAGAGGAATATGAGCGCGTCTATAACCTGATGCGCACGCAGACACTGCACACCGTCTGCGAAGAAGCCCAATGCCCCAATCTTGGTGAGTGTTGGGGGCATGGCACCGCGACTTTCCTGATGATGGGTGATACCTGCACCCGTTCATGCGGTTTTTGCGACATCAAGACGGGGCGTCCCAGTCCGCTGGACTGGGCAGAACCGAATCGCATCGCGGAAACCGTTCGTGCGATGGGTTTGCGTCACGTGGTCATCACCAGTGTGAACCGTGACGAGCGTAAAGACGGCGGTGCGCCGATTTTCGCGATGGTCATTCGCCGCATCCGCCAGCTGCAACCCGGTTGCAGCATCGAAGTGCTTATCCCCGATTTCAAGGGCAGCGAAGAAGCGCTGCAAATCGTGATGGATGCACAGCCTGAAATCCTCAACCACAATGTGGAGACCGTGCCGCGCCTTTTCCGAAAGGTGCAGCCACAGGACCATTACGAATGGGCGATGAAAACGCTGACCAATGCCAAGCAGATGGACCCGCTGGTGCTCACGAAGAGCGGTATCATGGTGGGCCTGGGCGAGACGATGGGCGAAATCCTCGAGGTCATGCGCGATCTGGTGAACTGCGGTGTGGACATCCTCACGGTGGGCCAATATCTTCAGCCGAGCAAGAAGCATCTTCCCGTGGAGCGTTTTTACCTGCCGGAAGAGTTTGATCGGATTGAGGAAGAGGGTCTGGCAATGGGCTTCAAATGGGTGGAAAGCGGCCCGTTGGTGCGCAGCAGCTACCATGCTGAACAGCAGGTCCGCGAACTGTCCAAACTCAACCACTTCCGGCTGCACGAAGAACGTGCGGCTGGCGATTAAGATCATCACTTCAGGGGTCTATCACAAGTAGGCCCCTGTCATTCACGAACCACCTACTGAAAAAGCAAAACGATCGCTTTAATACTCCAGCTAAAGCTGTATCACTTCCACTGTTTCATAATCTCATCGTAGGCCTGGTTAATCTGCTGCATGCGGTGGGTCGCATCAGGAGAGGGGTCACGGTCGGGGTGATTTTCATGCGCCTTCTGACGATAGGCTTTCTTGATGATGTCCTCACTGGCATCTACGGTCACACCCAGCACATCATAAAACTCTTGCAGTGGATGTCGCTGAAGGGTCGCCACACCGCTAAAACTATCCGCATGATAGTAACTTCGTTCAAAGTCGGCAATGTGTCGCACACCGTCAATATGAACGGATTCCACCAACGTATAATCACAGCTCAAATCTGCCAGGTCAATCGGTTTGCCGTAGGATGCCCGCCACGCTTCGTCGAAATACACGGGATAGATTCGCACCTGTCCCGTAGTTTTAGCAACATAGACCTTGTTGTTATAAACATTGAGCAGCAGTTGCAATGCTTCACTCGGTTGGCAGGCCATCCCATTCAACGGTACAAGGTCTGAAGAGATGATAAACAGCGTATGCACATCCCGATAGGTGTTGGTGTTATATGCTTTAGCAATCGCTGGAATCGAGAGATGGCTGTCTACATAGTAGATTGCGATCTTCTCGCCAAGATGCATTTTTACAAGGACCGTGCTGTCATTATGTAAACGGGCAGAACTCACCTGGCGCTGTCGCGGTAATTCATCTAATAGATAGCGCATGACGCGGGCTTTACTCATTCGCCAGCCTCCCCTCTATCTTAACTTGAGTGGCGGATGTTGAATTGAAAAGGACGCACAGCAGTGCGCCCCTGTTATTCAGGAAGTTAAAGTAGTTTAGCTCTCAATGACCTTATCGTCAATGAGCTGTTGCTGCACCTTCTGACCTTTCGGGTCAAAGCCAAAATGCTGGCCGAAGAGCTGGAATTCCATATCTTGCATTGACCGTCCAGCACGATTTTTCTCAACCGTGAATACCACCCAGTCGCGGAACTGCTTGGCAGTATACGGATTAAATGCGACATGATCCTTCGACATAATCTGATACTTGTTGTTCATGATAATGGCGATGTCGGATTCGTAGTCGAGCGCGCTGCTGCCACGCAGATGGAACAGGTGAATGCGCTTGCTCTTCAGTCCATCGCGGTCCGCCGCGACAATTGACCAGACCGGCACATCCAGTGACAGCGCAACATCCTTCAGCCCTTCAACGATCATGGTTACTTTGTCGTTTTCGTCGCGAGGACGTTCTGGGTGAACCGCGATCTTTTGCAGATAATCTACGAACACGGTCACATTCCCACCCGTCGCTTCACAAAGGCGGGCCGTCATCTCTTTGATCGCACGTAGTGTGGTTACTGCTGGACTGGCTTTCACCAGGATCATACGGTCGGCGTAACGCGCCATTCGTGCCAGGGCTGGAGCGGTCTTGGGATTATCGTGCAGGATTTCCTGGAGTGAACCCGCACCGCCATCACGCCCCATAAATTCTTTCGCCCGTTGAGCGACAATAATCTGGTACAGGTCTCGCAACCGGATGCCATGCCCCAGGTCAATTTCGGGTGGATTGATGCTCTCCATACACAGCAAACGGTGCATCAAGTGGGTTTCAGTGTGTTCGTAAGACAGATAAAAGGCATACTGATCTGGACGCATGGCGATGTTGCGCGCAATTTGCAGCGTCGCAATTGTCTTGCCAATTCCCTGCGCACCACCCAACAGGACTAATTCTGTTTTCCGCAAGCCCCCACCAATAAAACCATCCAGGGGGTCAAAGCCGGTTGGCATCGGCACATAATCGACCAGGTCGCCGCGCACCACACGTTCATTCGCTTCACTCATGACCTGGGCGAGTGTTCGCGGCATATGGGTATTCCCACGCGACGCACCCTGGCTAGGATTCCGTGGAGGATTTGGGCGTTGAGGCTTTGGTTCAGGAGGCCGCTCAGAGACGGAATTCTCGGACAGGGGTCGAACCGTACTCTCAGACTCCGAGTCAGGAAAATCATCAGTAAAACGTCGGGTGGTCATAACCCATCCTTAGAAACTTAACACTAAACATCGTAATTCAAATTAATCATACTCGGACTGCCCTGACAAAGCAATCAAAATTTAGTTTTGTGAACAAACATTTCAAGTTAAATAATTCGTAAACAAGTCATAAAGTAGGGGCAATTGAAAGCTTATACAGCTGATTAACCAATTCTCAAGCATCTGCTTATTCTGAATTTATTCACAAACCTATAAGAATCATGATAGAATGAGCTAGTGTTCTTTAACATTCTGTTACCTTCGGCGGGTTCTACCTTTAAAGGTGGCAAAAAGCGCTTCACCAGGAGGCAAAGGACAAAACGTGATACAAGAACTCATCAACCGGGCCGATCAGCGCGGCTACCTTACCTTTGAAGATGTTCTTGAAGTATTAGAAGAAGAAGGAGATGATATCGCTTCTATAGAAACAGTCCTTTATGAATTAGACGAAATGGGAATTGAAATCAGGCAAGAAGGCGACAGCGCCAACCCACTCGGGGAAGATAATGACCTTGAGTTTGAACCGGAAGAAATTCCCCAGGACCCCGGAATTGGCGACATTAATGCTGTCTCCGCAGACGACCCAGTTGGCCTGTATTTTCGCCAGATGGCGCAAGAACCCCTCCTCACCGCTCAAGAAGAAATCGAATTAGCCAAACGCATAGAATACGGAAAAGATGCACGCGATTGCTTAACCCGCGCGGATGCTTCTGAAGTCTATGGTGACGCAGGCATTACCCGTTTGCAGCGATTGATCCAGGATGGGCAGGCTGCGCGTGAACATCTAGGCCGTGCGAATACTCGGTTGGTAGTGAGCATCGCCAAACGTTACATGGGCCAGGGACTACCCTTCCCCGATCTTATCCAGGAAGGCAACGTCGGCCTGATGCGTGCAGTCGACAAATATGATTATAAG
>JAIOHN010000046.1 GCA_019912985.1 Anaerolineae bacterium
ATCTCGCCCCAGGGCGTCTTCCGCATCGGCGTGCCATCGTCTCCACCGCGCCCCAAAATAGGGTCGAACTCTGTACCCACAAATACGGCAGGCTGCGCTCTGGGGATACCAGATACTCCGGCACGCTCGACCAGATACCGCATACCTTGCCATTTTTCTGCCTCGCGGCCATGCTCGGCCAGGTGATAGAGCAGGGTGAGGGCGTGGGTTTTGCCACCGCCGAACTGGGTTGCCAGGTTGAAGACGGCAGATGCCTGGGTTTGTTCGCCTGATAACCGGCGAATCACTTCGACGGTCAGGCTTTGCAGGTTGCGCGTCAGATAGGTACGCTCGAAAAATTCACGCGGTTTCTGGTACACCTCTGGCGCACGACCATCACGCACATGGTCAAGATGGACGGCGAATTCAGCGGCCTCATAAGGCTTGCCTTCACGTAGATCGTGTCGAGGGGTAACTACCTTGTACCAGGGTTTGAGTGCCATAAAAAATATCTCCTATCGGACGAGTTGAAAAATGCCTGTATTATTTTCGAGTAACCACCACTTGAAGAACCCGTAGGGAAAGGTTTCGGCTTCGCCTCGGCTGCCGACCACGACCAGCGTTTCAGAGTCTATGTAACTCACGTTACGCAGCCAAGCGGACAGGGTAGGAGTGACGTAAAGCAGCAAAAGCTGCCTGGAGCGCCCGCAGGTACAGTTGAGATTTGAAAGCGAAATGATTCAGCTTCGTCGAGATTTTCAGCAACTCCAACTTGATGTAGCCGCAGAATGAGGCAAACAGATGGTTAGTCTGGGTGCGCACGGTGCGGGTAGGGGATTTTTCGAGCGAAGCGTTCTGCTTCAAGGACTTATGGAACGGTTCGACAGTCCACCGTTTGCGGTAAAGGTCGATGATGGCGTCACCGGTGAGGGTGGTTTGACTGCACACCAGATATTGGATGCCACTGCTGCCATCTTCGTTTGCGAAGACTTGCTTGACCAGCGCCAGGGGAAAATCGATGCCTTCCAGATAGACTTCCCGCACGACACCCGCTTCCAGTGTCAGATTGTCCACACGCAGGTAGCGACCCTGTTGTTTGTCAGCCGCACTCAAGGCCACTTTACGGTTGCTCTTCAGCGGCATGATGAAGTCAGTTTCCAAGTCCTGTTTGACGAAGCGCATGTTGTCCGCCGAGGCGTACCACACATCATTCAGAACGAACTGGAACGGGATGTGGTTCTGTTTGGCTTGGCGCAGCAAGGCCTGATAGTGTTCATTTTTGCTCACCGGGGAACGGCGCTTGGTTTTGCCATCCTTTTTGTCTACATAGTATTCGGTTTTGGCAACCAACCGAAAGCCGACTGGCAGCGTGATGTCTTGCACATGGTATACGGCGCTCAGGAAGTTAATCCCCTTGACTTGGCGATCCTGAGCATGGTCGTAGTGCCAGCAGATGATGTCGTTTTCGTCGGTGTAAGGCTTCTCGGCGATGCTGTCGTCCACAATCATCACCCCATCGTCCCGTTGGATCGCTCGGATGTGTGGTTTGACGATGTGCCACAAATCACTAGCGGTGAACTCATTCTGAGACAGAAAACGCTGGATACGGTCGTGACTGACGGTCCCGCCCAGCAGTTCCGACAGACCCGTGCCAGTCGTCTGTCCAAAGGCGCTGATCAAGTAATCGCTGTAGAGGTCGAGCAGTTCTTTATTGTCCATGCGGATAGTTTAGCTCATCTGTCCGCTGCGTAACGTGAGT
>JAIOHN010000442.1 GCA_019912985.1 Anaerolineae bacterium
TATCTCTAACATCTCCAAGCTGTCCTTGGTAATCAGTTAGAATTTCAAGTTGTAGGATATCATCTTTTCCTATGTCATTTGAAAGACGGGGTTCGATATCCATCAGAAAATTAACAGCAAAACTAGCTGTTAAGAGATATCGACCTTGTTCTTGTTTTGAAAATGTATCAAAACATTGTTGTGCTGTAGTTAATGCAGCATTTTTAATGATCTCAACATTTGTCAAACTATCCAGTTTCTCTTTAAACTCTTTTAATATTGAATATTCAAAAGCTTTACCGCTTTCCATTTGCGACATTTATTTCATCTCCTGTGTTTTATTGTCTTTTTTTCCACATAACGCTTCGCATCACCGGCAGCAAAAAGCAGAGCGACGAGGAACGAGGGGCGGCGCTTTTTGCTGTCCGAGTGCATGCGATTGTTAGCTGCCCTTCTCTGACTTTGGCGGTTTGACCTGAGGCATGGGTGGCGGATTCTTTGCCGGCTGCAACCCTTTCTCTTCAGTAAGCGGCCGTGGGCTAGGCTTTTGCGCAGGTGGTTGTTTATTGTTTTGAGACATATCGGCTCCTAAGATGGGTAAAAGTTAGCAAGATATTGACTTGCCGTTTCTTCTGCCTTTGCGTGAAGTTTGTTATTTGTCGGAATAGTCGTTTGAATATGCTTTTTTAATGATTTCTGTTTTGTAGAGCGAACTTCAAACCTGGCCTTGTTTATTTCGGCGGCAGTCAATTTTCCTTCGGCAATTGCGTGCCACTTAAATTCGGCTTGAATCATTAACTCTTCGAGTTCATGCAGCAATGATGAATAAGCCTTGATTCTGCTTTTGTACGGGAGAAAAGGGTTAACGGCAGACACCACTTGGGAAAAGGCAATTATTCCAGCCCAAACCCATGACAAGTGATTCCAGATGACCCATGCGCCAATGCTTGAGCTAGAAGCAATGGCAAGAGCAATTTTTAATGCTCTATCAATACTCTCAGATTTCTCAAGCAGCAACTCAATAAACCCAATGTGGGTTTTAAGTTGGTGCAGCTCTTTCCAATACTGTTGTTGAACCATATCTCGAACTCTTTGATGCAGCTAACGTTAAAGTTCAGCCGCGCCGCTTTTTGGCGTCGGCTGGGACGCCTTGTTGGGCTGTTCATGGTAGAACTAATTAGAAAAACAGCCCCTTTACTCCTATTGAACGGAATTCTCTCAGTAGTGAACAATATGTTTTCTCAATGTGCCCCTCTGGGTAAGGGATGTATTCAATGTCGTTTCCTAATATTGCCGTATCAAATTCAGTTGTTGACTCAACTAGTATTATTACGTGCTTATCTTTTCCGAGTGAATATGAGGCTTCAGAAATCAACCAGGGATGCTCCCTATCTCCTGACACGTTAACAATAACAATGTCTTGTTTTTCAATTCTATGTTTTACTTTGTATGGAACCTAAATCCTGCAAACAAGGCAAAGCCTTGTTGCAGGAATAGGATTGAAATGGTAGGATTTCCAAGGTATTCGGCGGTATATTGATAACAAAAAACACCTGAAAGGAGATTCACCATTTCGATGAAGAATATAGCAAAA
>JAIOHN010000443.1 GCA_019912985.1 Anaerolineae bacterium
TCGGCCAGCAGATGTTCCAACAGCGCGCGTTTGTCCTTCTTCGCCACGAAAAACACCGACTGGTTGATCTTTTCAACCGTGGTCGCCTGGGGCGCTGCTTCGACCCGCACCGGGTTAATCAGAATCTGGTCAGCCAGATCCTGAATATCCTGCGGCATGGTGGCCGAGAACAGCAGCGTTTGTCGTTGGCGCGGCAGGGTTTTGATTACCCGGCGCACATCCTGGATAAAACCCATGTCCAGCATACGGTCGGCTTCATCCAGCACGAAGATTTCAATGTTATTCAGCCGGATCACGCCCTGATTCATCAGGTCGAGCAAACGGCCCGGAGTCGCGACCAGGATCGCGGGGCCGCGCTGTACTGCCTTCACCTGAGGCTGCTGACCCACACCGCCAAAAATGACGACATGCTTCAGGCCAGTGTGACGGCCATAGGCGGCAAAACTATCGCCAATCTGGGCGGCCAGCTCACGGGTAGGGGAAAGCACCAGCGCACGGATCACCCCATGCCTGCCATTGGATTGCGAAAGCTGCTGCAAAATCGGCAGCGCGAACGCGGCGGTCTTGCCCGTGCCGGTTTGCGCACACCCAATAAGATCCTTACCAGCCAGGACATGCGGAATAGCCTGTTCCTGAATAGGCGTCGGCTCGGTATACCCTTCCGCACGCACCGCGCGCAGCAAAGGATCAATCAGTTTCAAATCGTGAAATTGCATGGAACCTCAAAAGTAATATGAATGAACCGGGACGGCCATTCTTAACGGTTGCTTGGTTGAGCTTGAACGGGGATTTAGGGTTAAATACACGTATCAGTCAGGAGCATTATAGCATACTTCTGGAAAAAGCCAGTGATCCAACATCCATCACCCACAACTTTGAGGGTTCTATCCGCCAGATGATCCGTGGCCGATGTTGATTTTTGTCAGATCACCCCATTACAATGCAGATAACGGGAGTAGATAGGAGCACATAATGGATTCTCGTGTACTTGGCTCTGAAGCATTTCGTGTGTCCGCAATGGGTTTGGGTTGCATGGGAATGTCAGGTGTTTATGGACCTGCAGACGAAGCAGAAAGCATCGCGACCATTCACGCCGCATTGGATGCTGGAATCACGCTGCTCGACACCGGTGATTTTTACGGTATGGGTCACAATGAGATGCTGCTGCGTGAGGCGTTGAAAGACTATCCTCGCCAGCAGGTCGCTATTAGTGTCAAGTTTGGAGTGCTGCGCGCTCCTGACAACCGAATTATTGGAAATGATGGCCGCCCTGCTGCCGTGAGGAACTTTCTCGCCTATACCCTGAAACGGCTGGGGACGGATTATGTGGATGTCTATCGTCCAGCGCGCTTAGACCCGAATGTCCCGATTGAAGACACGATAGGCGCAATCGCGGAGATGATCGACGCCGGTTATGTTCGCCATATCGGTTTATCGGAAGTCGGCGCGCAGACGCTGCGCCGGGCACATGCTGTACACCCTATCGCAGATTTACAGATTGAATACTCGTTACTCTCGCGTGGCATCGAGGCTGACATCCTTCCCACATGCCGTGAGTTGGGCATCGGGATCACCGCCTATGGCGTCCTGTCACGTGGGCTTCTCAGCGGTCACTGGTCAAAAGATCAGGCCGGGACACCGGGCGATATGCGCAATTCAATTCCCCGTTTCACAGGAGAAAATCTGGATCACAACCTTGCGCTCGTGGAGGCCAAGGGGGCCACGGTCGCACAGATTGCGATTGCCTGGGTTTTGTCGCGTGGTGAGGATATTGTGCCGCTGGTTGGGACGAAGCGGCGGGATCGGCTTGAAGAGGCTCTGGGCGCGCTCAACCTCAATTTAACGGCTGAGGACATGGCACAGGTTGAACAGGCGATTCCTGCTGGCGGTGCCGCAGGTGATCGTTATGCTGCTGCACAAATGGCGCATCTCGACAGTGAGCGTTAAGCGAACTCACCCTTTTGAACATTCGAAATACCTGCTGGTGGAGGGATAGTTACTCCACCAGATAGGTCGAAGCGGAAGCAGGCAGGCCAGTCTTACGCACTTGCAGCAGGTAGCCTAACCGCAGCGCCGCCCGTTCCAGCAGATCACCGGCCTGCGCCAGCGCGTCATCCAGCGACATTGGCTCCGTCACCAGCGGCAGCGCCGCCTGTATTCCGGCCTCGTGCAGTGCCTGGTCATCCAGCGCCAGCCCACCCACCAGCGCCACTGTCGGCACCCCATGCTGCTGCGCCAGCCGTGCCACACCAATCGGCCCCTTGCCGTGAACCGTCTGCGAGTCCATACGGCCTTCGCCCGTAATCACCAGATCCGCGCTGTCCAGCAGGGACGAGAAGCCGCCATGCGCCATCACCAGGGCGATGCCGGATTCGATGTGCGCATCCAGAAACGCGGCCAATCCCGCACTCAGCGCGCCCGCCGCGCCGCCGCCCTCCAACTGCCGCACATCCTTGCCAAGCTGATCTTTCACCAGCGTGAAGAAATGCCGCAAACCCGTTTCCAGTGTGTCGACCTGTCCCGGAGTCGCGCCTTTCTGCGGGCCAAAAATCGCCGCCGCACCATCTGGCCCCAGGGTTGGATTATCAACATCCGTGGCGATCAACACCTCAACATCACGCCAGCGCGGGTCTAATCCCTGCGTATCAATGATAAACACCTGTGATAGATTGCCGCCGCCGCGCGCGACTTCTGCCCCGTAAGCGTTGAACAACCCCACACCCAGGGCCTGCAACGCTCCCAGGCCGCCATCCACCGTCGCGCTGCCACCCATGCCGACGATAATCCGCGTCGCGCCTGCTTCCAGCGCCGCCTGCATCAACTGGCCTGTGCCATAAGTGCTGGCGGTCATCGGATTCAGGGGGCGATTCGCGACCAGTTCCAGCCCGGATGCCTGTGCCATTTCGATCACGGCAGTCTGCCCGTCCTTCAGCAGTCCATAAGCCGCGTTTACCGGCTCACCCTGCGGCCCTTCAACCGTCAGCGTCTTCCGCTGTCCACCATTCATCAGGAAAGCATCCAACGTGCCGTTGCCACCATCCGCAATCGGCAGCACATGCAGTTGCGCCTCCAACCCGGAGCGCTTCAGACCCTTTTCAATTGCCGCCGCTGCTGCGCCTGCGCTCAAGCTGTTCTTGAATGCGCCCGGCGCGATGACGATATGCATCATCGTAACCTCCACATTGACCCGTGCTAAGAGATATGTTAACTTCTTACGCCGTGGTTTCACAGGAATCAATCGTATGAAACGCATCACCATGTCGTTCGGCACCGCGGCCATGCGCGATGGCAGCAGTGTGCTTCAGGTTGCCGATGTGCTCTACGAGTATTACCAGGCCGGGCAGCAGATCATCGCGGTGGTGGCAGCGCTGGAGGGCGTGACCGACCTGCTGGCGGAAAGCATCCGCATCAGCAATTACACCCGGGTCTACAACAAGCTGCTCTCCATGCACCAGAGTATCGCCCGCAAGCTCATCCGTGATGAGCGTGACCGCGCCCTGCTCATTCAGGACATCACCGACATCCTTGAATCGTATAACTGGCTTGGCCGCTCGATGGTCAATCGCACTCCCACCCCGGCGGAAACCGCGACCATCCTGGCGATTGGCGAACGCCTTAGCGCCCGGCTGCTCACCGGCCATTTTCAGAATCGCGGTCTGCGTGCCACCGTGCTCAACGGCAGTGAACTGCTCATCACCGACGACCACTATGAAGCTGCCGCGCCCGATGCCGAGTCAACCCAGGCGCGGGTTCAGGCCCGGCTGCTGCCCCGCCTCGAAGAAGGCTATCTTGTCCTGATCGGCGGCGGCATTGGCGGCACGATGGACGGCAAAATCACGCGCCTCGCCAATACCGACCTCAGCGACACCCTGCTGGCCGTCGCCAGCCAGTCCGAGGCGCTCTGGCTGTGGGCCGACCGTGACGGCATCATGACCGCTGATCCGGTCGCCGTACCCACCGCGCGCACCATCACCACGCTCTCACGTATGGACATGGACGATCTCGCACTCTACGGCCTCAAGCTGCCTTCATCCCAGTTGTTAGCCCCTGTGATCAATGCTGGAATCGCCGTTTTTATCCGCAACATCTACAACCCGGCACAGAGCGGCACCTACATCCAGCCCGATCCCAATCCCGTGCCAGCCGCGCCCACCCGCAAACTGCGCGCGCTCACCCTCAAAGACCGCCTGCGCGTGATTATCGTCTCCGGTCCGCATCTCGACCCGGAACGCGGGCTGAATGCCCTGCACCGCCAGCAAACGCAGGCGCTGTTCGCAGTCGATACCCCCGGCGAGATCGCCTATTTTGTCAGCGCTGCCGAAGTCAATTCCTCGCGCCTGACATTGGAAGATGCCTTCCGGCCCAATCAGGGTGTGTGCCAGGTACAGGAAGGGCAGGTTGGGCTGATCACCCTCATCGGCGCGGATAACAGCCTGAAACCGCATATCGAGAGCCTCTTGCAAAGCCGTGAGCTTCCCCTGGTGCGCATCGTCAACATGCAGCATGGTGATGGCCGCTCCGGTTTATCCGTCGTCGTGCCAGCCGATCATCTGCGCGACACGGCAACACTGCTCCACGACACGCTCCTCCTGTCATAAACGTAATATGAGTTTCATAAACTATTCACATATATGAATTTTCATTGAAATCGTTTGCAAATTGGTAGACACAGACGAATTTTTTTTATAAAAAGTAATTGTAGTAGAGTCGGCAAGTTTCGTTTTTAAACGTTTTGCAGCGTTCTTCATCATTTTCATTTGTCATCTGCTACGAAGATTTGCTAAGATCTGCCGGTATTTGTTGTAGAGGTGACCGTGTTTGCAAATAAAACCGCACTGATCGTAGAGGGAGATGCACACAATCTCTTAGCCATAAGCGCCCTGCTGAAAAACCTTGACATCCGCTACAAGCGTAACACCTCGGGTGAGCAGGTCATTCAGCAAGCGCACAAGATGGACCCACGTCCGGATTTTATCCTGCTTGATCTCAACTTACCCCGGGGCAACGCATTCGCCATCTGCGAAGCGTTGAAATTTGAGGCCGAACTTCAGGGGATTCCCGTGATTGCCCTGGCCGAAAGCACCGGCCCGTGGGAAAAGCTGCCAGGTATCGAGTCCTGCATCTTTGATGGCGTGCTGCCAAAACCATTTTCAGAACGACGGGTACGCGCCGTACTGCAAAACGTGCTCAGCGTGAGCCTCTAGGCTATCGCGCCGCCCACACCAGGTCGTCAATACTGCCCTCACTGTGAAAAGTGATCTGGGTTGGGCTGCCACCCTGCCGCGACACCACAAACACCTGCGCGATACCCTGTGCATCCAGATCAACATAAGCCACCTGTGATGCATCCGGGCTGAATACCGCCTGCGGCTCAACTTGCAGCCCATCTACCACCCGCGTAGATGACTTGAATGCCTGCTCCTGCACGGTGATTCCGTGATCGCCCACCAGCAGCAGATAACCACCATCGCGGCTGAACGCCAGTTCCGTATAAAACACATTATTGGCACGTAGCTCTCGTGGCGTAATGTCGATTCGGGTCGTGTCGATGCTGCTCAGCACCCCGCTGATCACGCCCGTATCGAAGTTACGGGAGGTCTTGAGGTAATACAACCGGGGCGCGCCTGGGTCATGGACCAGCGCATGATCTGGCCCAAATCCAGTCGGCGAGGTCAGCGGCGGTGAGAGCAGACCGGTCGCCGGTTCCAGCGCGTAAATCACATCATCGCTGAAGTACAGGCGCAGGCCATCCGGCCCCCATGCCAGATCCTGCAACTGTGCGCTGGGCCGCTGGATGGGGCGGCGCTGACCGCTGCCGTCCACGCCAGTCAGATAAATCTCCTGCGGCAATTCTGGCGCTTGAGCCGCCAGGAAAGCCAGGGTGCCGCTATCAGGCCGCCATACCAGCCCGAATACCCGCGCAAATCCCAGCTGCGAGAGCTGCCGCACCTGACTCACTGCACGATCTGTCAGGTAAATCTCGCGCGCGCTGCCGTTACCCGGCGCGACATACGCCAGCAGGTTGTCATCTGGCGACAGCGCCAGATCACTGATGGGCTGCCCAAGCTGCGGGATCGGCAGCAAATCCTCGAACGAACCATCTGCCGCCAGTTCCACAATGGAATCGCCATTGAAGATATAATAGAGGGTGCCTGTCTCGCGGAAGTTGACCGGCGTGGGAGTCGCGGTGGCAGTGGGTTCGGTTGGAACCAGAGTCGGTGGCGGCGAGGGAGTCCAGGTGGGCGGCAGCACACGTGGCGTCGCGGTGGCAGGAGCATCGGTCACTTCGACCGCCGCAAGATCCACCTGAGTGGGCAAAGGCGACTGCTGCGACCCCTGACAGCCAACCATTATGCC
>JAIOHN010000047.1 GCA_019912985.1 Anaerolineae bacterium
GTGCCAGGAAAATGTGTTCGTGCTGGCGTTTCTCACGCAGGCGGTTCATCATCGGCACGGAGAGGTCAATGCCGAAGATGGTTGCGTGGCTATACTGCGCCAGCGGCAAGGCGATACGCCCAGTGCCCACACCAACTTCAAGGATATGGCTGCGTTCGCTGATGTCGCCTGCCTGGACAATAATGGCGGCGGCGCGCTGTTCGGTACCGGGCGGGAAACCGCGCGTTTCATCGTAAAACCCGGCGGCCCGATCAAAAACCACAGATTCCGGTGCCATCACTTACTCCTTTATCTCCTCGACCATCGATTGCCCGTGTGAGTAATCGCCACTGGTCCATTGGAACTCCTCATGCAGCCGGATGCGACCATCGGGCAGCACTTCTGGCGTGGAAAGGCTGGTGCCAGTGCAAATGTCGCCATCGGTATTGATGTACTGGTAGCGCAGATCAAGCACACCCTCAGCGTCGACTTTGGCGATAAGGTTGCCATAGCGCACGACACCACCCTCGAAATGCCCCCAGACGACATCATCACGCTGAAAGTAGTAGAAAATGGTTTCAGCGGGTGCGCCGCTGCTGGATGAAAGCATGAGAAAGCGCCGATTATCGTAGTTGATTTTAGCCATTTTTCGCTTTGCCCGAAATGATATGCCAGTGTAAATGCTTCGATTCTTGATAATCACCCAGGTTCGTGACCACCCGCGCGGTACCCTGCTCTGCAACCACCTGTGCTGCCACCTGCTGGATCACCCGAAAAAGTTCGGCCAGCAGGGTATCGTCTTGCAGAGTCAGCAGCGAGTCGATGTGCTGCCGTGGGATGACCACAATATGCACCGGGTAGAAGGGACGGGTGTGATAAAAGGCCAGCACACGCTCGGTTTCGATAATCTTCTCAACCGGGGTATGCCCGCTCAGCACTTCGTCACAGTAGAAATCGCTCATACTTCTGGTTCGCCGTGGTCTGCCCACCATGCCGCAGACCACTCCACGGCCTGCTGAATGCCCTGTTCCAGCGGGGTGGTGGGATTATACCCCAGCATTTCCTGAGCTTTGGTGATGTCAGCCACATAGTGTGTCACTTCGCCCACACGTGGCGGTTGGATGTGAATTTCTGGTTCAATGCTCAGCGCCGCGCCGATCAAACGGGCCATCTTCACAAGGCTGTTCCCACGCCCATAAGCCAGGTTGATTGTCTGGTTGGAGACTGCGCCGCTCGCTAAGCGCTCAATCCCGCGATAAATGCCATCCACGCAGTCATCAATATAGGTGAAATCCAGAACTTTTTCCTCACCATAGATCGTGATCGGCTGCCGGTGGCGGATTTTGTGGATAAATAGGGGGATGACTCGCTCCATGCGCTGGATGTCGTTGTCGTAGCGCCCGTAGACATTGCTGAAGCGAAAAACCAGATAGCGCAGGTCGTAGCACTGCGCATAGGAATAAATCAGGGCTTCCCCGGCGATCTTGCTGGCGGAGTAGGGACTTTCGGTAAAGGCGAAATCCGCATCAGCCTCACGCGTGATATAGCGGTGGATGTCGCCATAAACCTCACGTGTGCTGCTGAACACCAGTGGCAGTTCATGCTGGCGACAGTATTCCAGCACATTAAAAGTCACGGTGATGTTCTTGAGGGCGCGCCGGGGGTCCACCACCAGTTCATGCACTTTAGCGTTGGCCGCCAGGTGAACCACGATGTCAAACTCACTCTGCAAATCAGCCAGTGCCTCGTCTGCGCTCAGGTCGATAATCTGGGTTGGGATAACGTCGGTCCAGGGGTTTGGGCGCTGGTCAATCCCTGCGACTGTGTGACCCTCTTCCAGCAAGCGCAGCGCCAGATTTGTGCCAATCTGCCCGCTGGAACCGGTAATCAAAACGTGCATGTACCCCCCTGTGTGATGCGAATGCGCGTGAAGTATACCACCAGTTGACCAGCGGTTTCTGAACGTCAGGCAGGCGTGGGCCAGGGGTACGCTGTGCGCCAATCAATGACTGTCACATTCCTTTAAGATAAAGAGTAGATAGGAAGGATAAGTAATTAACGAGGTTCTAACATCAATATTGTAAGATATATTGTAATTCGGAACCACAGAAGGAGCAAAAGGACATGAAGTCGCGAATTATCCTTGTCCTGATGGCGCTCTTGGTGCTGGCGGCAGTGATCCCTGCCCAGGCGCAAGATGGCGCTGTCTGGAATGTATCGTTTTATAACAACACCACGCTGACCGATCCTGTGGTGGCAAGCCGGCAGGATAATCGGATTGCCTTTAACTGGGGCGGTGGTTCACCAGCTTCCGGTGTAAACGCCAATAACTTTAGCGCGCGCTGGGGGACGGATGTGAATCTGCCCGCAGGCAACTATCGTTTCTGGGTGTTGGGTGACGACAATGTACGGGTGACGGTTGACTTTGCCTTCAACCCCCTAATCGACACCTTCTCCAATCCCGCAGTGGGCCAGTTGGTGAGCGCAGATGTGACACTGACCGGTGGTTCGCACCATATTCAGGTGGATTATCGCGAAGTCAGCGGCGATGCCTATGTTTATCTGGATTGGGCCAATCTTTCACTGGGTGAAACCGGCCCGGATTTCTCATACTCGCCACCTGTCACCAATCCCGTGGGTCAGTGGACAGCACAGTATTACGCGAATGCCAATTTGAGCGGCAATCCTTCAGCGATCATTACCGAAGGTACACCCACGCATAACTGGGGCAGCAGCGCGCCTTTGGGTGGCCTGCCTGCGGATAATTTCTCGGTACGCTGGACCAGCTCTCAGGCGCTGACTGGCGGCACTTACCGCATCACGACTCGCTCTGATGATGGCGTGCGCGTCTACGTCAACGGCAGTCTGGTCATCAACCAGTGGCAGGGGGCGACCGGTCAAACCTATACCGCGGATGTGACCCTGGGCTACGGCACGCACACATTTGTAGTGGAATACTATGAAGCTGGCGGGGACGCCTTTATTGACTACAACCTGAGTCAGATCAGTACGGGCCAGCCGCCAGTGGTCAACCCGCCAGTGGTCAATCCACCTGTGGCAACCGGCAACTGGATCGCCTATTACTACAACAATCGTGATCTGGCAGGCAGTCCATCTGCCATTGTCAGCGAAGCCACGCCGACCCGCGACTGGGGCAGCAATGCGCCGATTGCCGGGGTGGGGGCCGATAATTTTTCCGTGCGGTGGATCAGTTCGCAGAATTTGAGCGCGGGAACCTACCGCATCAGTGTCCGGGCGGATGATGGCGTGCGGGTCTACGTCGACGGTCAACTGCGGATCAACGAATGGCATGACGCCACCAATCAGACCTACACCGTGGACTTGAATCTGACAGGTGGCCTACACACTTTCACAGTTGAGTTTTACGAGGCGCAAGGAGTTGCCTTTATCGATTTCAACATCGGCGCGCCCGGCACAGTGGTCAATCCGCCGACCAACACAGGCGCTTCTGCGACCGTCACGGCCTATCGTCTGAACGTGCGCAATGTCCCGACCACCACTGGCAGCACGATCCTGACCAAAGTTGACCGGGGTGAAACCTATCCGGTGGTTGGTAAGAATGCGACGGGTGGCTGGTATCAGATCAACGTGAATGGCACGGTAGGTTGGGCGTATGGCGCGTTCCTGGAAGTGACTTCGGGCGTAAATATCCCGGTGACCAGCGGCGATGCCAACCCATCACCACCACCGGCCTCGACAGGCTTCTCACTGGCGGCGAAGAATGATGTCAACATCCGTTCGATGCCCAATGCCAGCAGCGCCATCCTGGGTGTGCTGCGCGTGGGTCGTACCGCACCGATTCTGGGCCGAAACCTCAGCAATACCTGGTGGCTGGTCAATTACAATGGCACAGTCGGTTGGGTGAGCGGTGGATTCATCCAACTGCAAAGTGGTGTGGATATCGACCGCATTCCAGTTCGTTAACTTGAGCAAATAGCTGGACTCCGGATACAAGTTTGTGTCCGGAGTCTTTTCATTCTCCTTGATAGTCCCTACCCGCAACACTTTTCCGCACGTATAATGAGATCAACAAGCATTCAAGATCTGACACAATTCAAGCATGATAGCGCGCAGCTCGCGAAAACCGAGTCTGATGGGCGTCTGTAAATTCGGGTAATGTTTTAGGGTAGGGATGAAAGACGATGTTAAACAAGTTAGCTGGCATTGAAGCACGCTTCAACGAACTGGAACGGCTGATCAGTGATCCCGAAGTGATGGCCGATTACACCAAAGTGGTGGAGTATTCCAAGGAGCGCGCCGGGCTGGAAGCAATCATGAACACCTACCTGGAGTACAAATCGCAGATGCAGCAGCTTGAGGATGCACGCGAACTGCTGCGCGATGAGAGCGACCCGGAGCTGCGTGAACTGGCCGAAGAAGAACTGACCACGCTGAAGGAAAGCACTGTCGAGCTGGAAGAAGCGCTTACGCTGATGCTGCTGCCCAAAGATCCGCGTGATGACAAGAATGTCATTGTGGAAATTCGTGCCGGGGCGGGCGGCGATGAAGCTGGCCTGTTCGCGGCGGATCTGTTCCGCATGTATACCTACTACGCTGAAGGACGCGGCTGGAAAGTGAACGTCATTGACCAGCATGAAACCGGTGTCGGTGGATTTAAGGGCATTACCTTCGAGATCAAGGGACAGGGCGCGTTCAGTCGTCTCAAATACGAGAGCGGTGTGCATCGCGTTCAGCGTGTGCCGGAGACTGAGAGTCAGGGCCGCATCCACACCAGCACGGTCACAGTGGCGGTGCTGGCGGAAGTCGATGAAGTCGATGTCGAGCTGGATATGAACGATGTACGGGTTGATGTCTTTCGCAGTCAGGGCGCGGGTGGTCAGTCGGTCAACACCACCGACTCAGCGGTACGCATGACTCACATCCCCAGCGGACTGGTGATCGAAGTGCAGGACGAGCGCAGCCAGCTTCAAAACCGGATGCGCGCCAAGCAGATTCTGCTGGCCAAGCTCTACGAGATGGAGATGGAACGCCAGCGTCAGGAGCAGGAGCAGGAGCGCCGGGGACAGATTGGCACGGGGGATCGCTCCGAAAAAATTCGCACCTATAACTACCCCCAGAACCGTGTGACCGATCATCGTATCAACATCAGCAGCTACAACCTGCCGAGCGTGATGGATGGCGATCTCGATATGTTTGTGGATGAGCTGGCGACCCGTGAACAGGCGGAAAAGCTGGCGATGCGTGAGAGTTAGTTGACTGAACGGCGGCGTTTCCAGCGAGGCGTTGATGCTGCCCACCACTGCTTACGAATTAGTCGCCTGCGATTGGTCGCAGTTGGCCCCCTATTATCAGGAACTGGAACAGCGTCCTCTCACGCCGGGCAATGTCGACGTTTGGCTGTCCGATTGGGCGCGTCTGGGCAAGCTGTTTGACGAAACCTACTGGCGTTTGTGGGTGGATACCACCCTCGATACCCAGAACGCCGACTACGAACAGCGCTTTAATCACTTCCTTGAACATTTGCAAACCCCCATGAAAGCTGCCGAGCAGCGCCTGAAGCATAAGCTGCTGGCGAGTGGGTTACAGCCTGCGAATTTCGTGCTGCCGCTGCGCAACATGCAGGCCGAGGCTGACCTGTTCCGAGAGGTGAATCTGCCGCTGCTTAATCAGGAGCAGGGGCTTTCCGCCGAGTACGACCGCATCAAAAGCCTGCAAACGGTCGCATGGCAGGGCGAAGAACGCACGGTGGCGCAGTTGTACCCACTGCAACTCGATCCTGACCGTGCCATTCGTGAGAAAGCCTGGCGCTTGACTGCCGAGCGTCAGGCACAGGATCGAGGCGCGATCAACCATCTCTGGCGGCGCTTCATGGATACGCGGGTGCAGCTAGCGGCAAATAGCAACCGCGCAAACTACCGCGCCTACCGCTGGCAGCAGCTTTTGCGGCTGGATTACACCCCGGCGGATTGTTTGCGCTTCCACAAGGCAATTGAGCAGGTGGTGGTCCCGGCGGCAAAGCGCATCTATGAGCGCAAGCAGCGGCAGTTGGGTGTGGATAGGCTGCGCCCCTGGGACGTGGAGGCTGACCCGTCCGGGCAACCCGCGCTCAAGCCGTTTACGAACGCCGCTGAACTCCAATCCAACGCCGCACAGGTATTCCAACAGATTGACCCGCAGCTTGGCGTATATTTCCAGCGGATGCAGGCCGGGAACATGCTCGACCTGGAGAATCGTAAAGGCAAGATGCCGAGTGCTTATTGCGCCGGGTTTTTCGTGAAGCGTGAGCCGTTTGTGTTTATGAATGTAGTTGGCACACACGAGGATTTGATGACCCTGCTGCATGAGTGCGGTCATGCCTTTCACGTGTTTGAGTGCGCCCACTGGCCCTATCATCAGCAGCTTGAGATCGGCACCGAGTTTCACGAGGTTGCTTCGACCACGCTCGAGTTGCTTGGCGCACCTTATCTGGCGGAGGCCGGATTCTATGCTGAGGCTGATCTCGCCCGCGCTCGCGTGCAGCATCTGGAGACGATGTTGTGCTTCTGGCCCTATATGGCCGTGGTCGATGCCTTCCAGCATTGGGCCTACACCACCCATACGACCGATCCCGCCGCCTGTGACGACCAGTGGCGCAGTCTGTGGGAGCGCTTTATGCCCGGTGTGGATTGGTCGGGCCTTGAGGATTATCTGGCCGATGGCTGGCGCATGAAGCTGCACATCCATCAGGTGCCGTTCTACTACATCGACTATGGGCTGGCACAGTTGGGCGCGGTGCAAATCTGGCAGCGTGCGCAGACCGATCGTGCGCAGGCAGTGGCCGATTATCGCCATGCGCTGTCGCTGGGTGGGACGGTTGCGCTGCCTGCTCTCTATGCTGCTGCCGGGGCGAAACTGGCTTTCGATGCTGCGACGCTGGCGGATGCAGTCGCCTTCATGGAAAGCGAGATATACTCCCTGTCTGATTCAATGTCATGATATTTGGCGACACTTTCCCTGAAAAGCCCATCATTTTGTGCTAATATGCCTCCTTGCGCGCTCGAATAAGGATGATGGCTTTGCTGCGAAAAGCAATCCTGCCCGCCGCGATTTTGCTGGCGCTGACCCTGCTTTATTTCAACCAACTGGCGTTTAGCGGCCTGATTCTGGGCCGTGGTGATACCTTCGCCTATTTCTATCCCTATTGGGCCGCGCGAAACAGCGCTTTGCTGGCCGGTAAGCTCCCGCTGTGGACGCCGGACCTGTTTATGGGCGTGCCGCTGCTGGCGAACTCGCAGCTTGGCACGTTCTACCCGCTCAACTGGCCGCTGATTTCTCTCTCGCCGCCGGATGGCATTCGCATCAGCATTTTGCTGCATGTCTACTGGGCGCTGCTGGGAGCCTACACCCTGGCCTGGACGGCCCTGCCAGCGGGTAAATGGCGGCAGCTTCCGGCGTTGGTCGCGGCTGTGTTGTTCGGGCTGGGCGGTTATGTCAGCGCGCATGTCGAGCAGATTAACCAGCTTCAAGGGCTGGCATGGATGCCGTGGTTGTTCTGGCTCTATCACCGGGCGCTGGTTCGTCCAGTCCGCTACGGACCACTGCTGGCGGCAGGCATCGCACTGCAATTTTTCACCGGGCATACCCAGACAGTCTTTATCACGGCGCTTGGCCTGGCGCTGTATGGCCTCGTCGGGGCGATTCCGCTGCCAGTGCGTCGTGATCGGGCTTATTGGGTCGATTTACTGCGTGCGCTGCTGCGTCCATTGCTGATTTTAGCGGCGGCGGGTGGTGTGGCGCTGCTGCTGGCCGCGCCCCAGTTGATCCCCACTCTGGAGATGACCGATGTCTCCAACCGGCGTGGTGGCTTTAACCAGAATGAGGCGACGGCCTTTTCATTCAATCCATTAATTGCCGCGCGTGGCCTGCTGCCCAGTTACGATGGCGCTGTTTTTGGGGAGTATATCGCCTATCTTGGCCTGATTGGTCTGGCGCTGGCTGTGATTGGTGCGCTGCGCCAGCGCCAACGCGCCTGGACGGTGCTGGCATTGGCAGGGCTGCTGCTGGCGTTTGGTGAGTTCAATCCACTCTATTGGCCGCTGGCAACACTGCCGGGCTTCAATCTGTTTCGCGTCCCGGCCCGTTGGCTGGCATTATTCGCATTAGGTGGTGCACTGCTGGCCGGGGCGGGATTGCGCCATCTGGTTGAGCAGGGTATTTCGCGTCGTGTGCTGGTTGGGTTGCTGCTGTTGTTTGGGCTGCTGGGGGCAGGCAGTTTACTGGCCGCGCAGACCCCGCTGGATGTGACCGGTCCAGCCCAGCCGACAGCGATCACCTGGACAGGGTGGGGTATCGCACTGCTTGGCCTGCTGCTGGCCCTGCGCTGGCGGCGCTATGCACTTCCCTTGCTGACAGTCGGCCTGGTGCTAGAAGTGCTGTTGGCGTCGGCGGTGCTGCCATTGAATACACTGGTGCCACCCGAGGTCTACAGCGCTGGACGTTTCCCCGCCTATCAACTGCGCGCGTATATCAAGCAGCAGACTCCGCCGGGACGCATCCTCAGCGTGAGCGGTCTGTACTTCGACACAGGCGACAAAGCCGCTCTGGAGGCACACTACCAGCGGATGGGTCTGTCAGAAGCCGAAGTGCGACAGGCGTTGGTGGATACCAAAATGCAGGAAGTGCTGGCTGCCAACCTGCCGCTGATCTGGGATATTCCCACCATTGACGGTTTTGATGGCGGTCTGCTGCCAACCCGTTATTACACCGCCTTTGCCGCCTTAATGCAGCCCCCCGGCCAACTGCGCACGATTGATGGCCGCCTGCGCGAACTGCTGGCGCTGCCTGAATGTGGCGGGGCTTGCATCCCCGACCAGCGCTGGCTCAATCTGACGGGCACTCGCTACCTCATCACCGACAAAGTCTACGATATATGGTATGAGGACGTCGCCTACGACACGCAGTTCCATACCATGATTGACGCCGGGACGACCCTGCACTATCCCGCGCTGGATTTTGTCGCCACAGCAGTCGATGTGCTCTACGCGGTGAATAGTGCCGATCAGCCGCGTGTTCTGCCGCAGATGCCGGAGGGCGATTGGTTGACGACAGGCGATGCGGTGCAGGTGGAATCCTATCAACGGGTGCGCCTGCCACTGGCCGCACCGGGTCGCTTGCAGGCCGTGGAGGTCGCTGTCGAGGTGCCGACGCAGATTATGGCCGTGACACTGGTCGATACCCGCACGGGCGATTTTGTCCAGCTAACCCCCTGGCCGCGCCTCTTATCCAGCGACATCAAACTCTACGAGAATCCGTCGGTGCTGCCGCGCGCTTTTGTGGTGGGGGATCTGCGCGTCGTGGAGGACAGCGAAATCGGCACCGAGACCGCGCTGCAAATAATGGCCCAGCCGGATTTCGATCCGGCGCAAATCGCAATTCTTTCCGCATCTGAAGCGGATGATCTTCTAGCTGGAAACGACTCGAATGCCGGAGAATCTCACGCCCAGGTTGTGACTTATCTGCCGGAACGAGTAGAAATTCAGGTACAGACTGCAAGCTCAGGCTATTTGCTGCTGGCGGATGCGTATTACCCCGGCTGGCGTGCCTGGGTCAATGACAGCGAGACACCGATCTACCGCGCCGATGTGATGTTCCGCGCGGTGCCGGTCCCGGCTGGCGAAAGCACGGTGATTTTTGAGTATGCGCCAGCATGGCTGCGCTGGATTGTGCCGGTGGGAGTTGCCGTTTGGCTGGTTTTACTGGTGGTGTTGGTAGCGCTGTGGTGGCTAACTGGACGGCGCAATGATGCGCATGATACGGTCTAGCACCATCAGCCCAGTAAGGTTGTGGACGCCGTGTCCACGCTGGAAAGCGGTCGCGGAGGTGTAGTCATAGGCGTAATAGGTGGTGAGATGCACACCATCTACTTCCAGCCCCTTGCCGGGGATCGTCTGCGCGACCATATCGAAATCCCATAGCGGGATGTGATAATCCACCGTGATCTGCCGGATGATGGTGTTGTTGATGTCGCTGCCTTCGTGCCGGTCCGCTTTGGTTTCCAGCACGGGGATGACCCCGCTGTTGATCGAAAATTCGACCATTTCGCGCATATTCTCGTCGAAGGCGTCCGGCTGGCCGACATCGTTTGAGCCCATTTTGACGAAGACAATGCTTGCCTGGCTGTGCCGGAACTCGCAGGCGATGATGTTTTCGTTTGGCTGGCAGGCGGATTTATCCGCCCAGGCTGGATTCATCAGCGCCCAGGAATGCAGTCCGCGCCGCACCGCCAGACTCGGTGTGCCGAAGGAGCCGTGAAAATAATTGATCGCGCTTTGTAGATAGCCATAAGCACCGAGATTATAGGCCCCATCCTCATCAAAGCGCCCCATAAAATGTGGATGCTCGATGATGCTGTCGCCCACTTTGGTAAAGACGTTGGGTTTGTTACCCTTCTCCTGGCCCAGCGCGTAAATTTCACGGACACGCTGCTGCACATCGGGCGGCATGACGATGAACGCATCCAATGGCAGGCTGTTGAATTCCGTCACCGCCATCGCAATCACGGTGGGGATGGGCGTCGTGGTGAGGGGCGGCTGGGTGTTCACCTGCGCCACGACCTGCACCGCTGCTGGCACGATGGGGGTGCTGGTGGGGATTACTGCATTGACATCAGACACTGGAATGGAAATCGCTTGTCCGGCAAAAATCTGGCTGGGGTCGGCGAGGTTGTTGAAACTGACGAGGCTTTCGGTGGATACGCCGTAAATCTGGGCGATGCGAAACAAGGTTTCGCCGCTTTCCACGGTATGAATGAGGATGCCGCCGCTTGCTGGTATAGCAGTAGGCGGCTCTGCCTGCGCCACGACAGTGGCTGGCGGTGCGGTAGCCTCAACCTGCAATGGCGTGATGCTAGGGGCGAGGGTGGGAAGGAGGGCGCTATCGGCTGGCGCTGCCGGAGTCGCCTCGTCGAGGCTAACGGCAATGGTTGGGGATTGCGCAGGCTGCGGGTCGGTCAATAACAACAGCAGCGTAAGCAATCCAAGTACGATGAGCGTGTAGCGCCAGGTACGGGACAAAATACCTTTCCTTGATTGTGTTTATCGCCAGCCCGGTGATCAGGCTTTGCTGCGATACCAGTAGCGGTAGGCTTCCCCAAAGCCCAGTTTGCTATAAAGGCGCAGCGCCGGTTGATTGGTGCTGAGGACCTGCAAATACGCGTGATGCGAACCCTGCGCCTCACCCCAGGCCATCAATCCCTGAACAAGCTGTTTCCCCAGGCCCTGATTACGCTGGGCGGCATCCACCACAATATCGAACAGGCCCATGTAAGGGCCATCTGCCACAGCCAGCCCGACCGCGACAATCTGCCCTTCACGAATGATGGAACCGTAGGCCGCAGGCGGTGCTACGCTGCGCAAGATCACCGGCATGACTTCCGGGACAAAAGGTGCGACCTCATTCATCTGGCAGTAGGCGCGCAGCCATTCATCGTTTAACTGCTGCTGGATGACGACCGAATCGACTTTCTCAATACCGCTCAAAGGAGCCAGTTGGACGCTGGTATGGGCGCTGTCCTCATAGCCCATCGCTTCCAGCCGCGCGTCGAGATCGGTTGGATAAACAGCTTCCGTCAGCTTAAAGACCGCTGGCTGCCCTCGCTCCCGGTAAAATCGTTCACAGCGCGCGATTTTCTCCGCCAGTGGTTGGCGGTGGGGATAGAGCGCCTGGGCTGAGTTGGCGCGGCGTGTATAGCCCCGCGCATAACGCAGAATCCATCCATCATCAAAGACCGTTTGCAGGGCTGGAAGTGCATTCAGGCACGATTCTTCCAGCGTGCGGATATCATGCATGAGTTCAACGCTCAATGGTCGGGATGTCCTTTCGGTCGCCTTCGATAATATGCAGATAGGGCGCGAATACCCAGCCGACCGTATCTTTGTAATACACCTGCCACCACGCGCCATCCCCCGGAGTACGGGCCAGCACCGGCAGAATATAGCCCCACGGAATTCGCCCGATTTGGGGTGAGGTCACACTGGGTTCGGCGCGCAGCTTTAATCCAGCATAGGCCTGTGCGACCACGCTGGTAGATGCCGCGGGTTCGCCCTGCGTTACAAAGGCATTGGCGACTGGCGCGTTAAATTCATTGGTATTGATCGCCAGATAATAGCCATAAGCCCATGCCTGCCGGTCGCTGAGTTGCAGCAGGAACCAGCGCGCATCAGGATCACGCCCGACCACCTGATAGGTTTGCCCACGCAAAATGCGTCCAACCCGTTCCGCACCGAGGAACGGGCCGCTGCGCACGTTGAGCACTGCTGCGCGAATCACCGTCGCCGAAAGCGAGCCAGATGGCACGGGGGGTGGGCTGGTCGGGCCGGGTGTGGGCGAAGGACCGAGGGTCGGCACAGGGCCAAGTGTCTGCCACTGTAACTGCAACTGGGCATTGCCATTATTTTCGGCAAATTCCACCGTGAGCGTATGCGGTCCGGCGGTCAGGGTGGCATCAAATGTGCGCGATTTGGGATAGACGCCATCCAGACTAAAGTCGTCAAAGACGTTCTGCCCGTCGATAAACACCCGCACCTGATCGTCCCAGGTGATATTG